>DATNBP010000001.1:0-19571 GCA_035572015.1 Puia sp.
TACAAATATATCAAATATATACCCCTAAATCGAACATTTGGATACCCAATTTGACGATTTTGACGCCCCTGCCGCTTTGGTAATCTGCCTACTTTTAACGTGCGATCCTGCGTTAAAAATAAAAAAAATAAACCGATTGCAACCTATTAAGAAATTTCTCTAACTTTATTATTAAACCGATTGCATCTTTTCTCTCTTTCATAACCAAATCTAAAAAGATCCATATGAATCTGACTGCTTTTGTGGGAGTCCTGTTGGCCTCTTTTCTTACACTTTCATTATCAGCCCAACCTCCAGGCGCCCGGAAGATTACCGGAAGAGTGGCCGACCAGGCGAACAACCAGGGAATTCCGGGGGCGACTGTGAGCGTGAAGGGGACGCAGAATTCGGTGCAGACCGACGTAAACGGCGATTTTACGATCATTGCGGCTCCCCAGGAGACGCTTGTCATTTCCTATGTCGGGTATTCCCCGAAGGAAATGAGGGTAGGCAATTCGACTACGCTTAACATTTCGCTGTCGACGAACTACGGCCATATGGACGATGTGGTCGTGGTGGGGTACGGCCGGATGAAAAAATCCGATCTGAGCGCCGCCGTAAGCACGATCTCCAGTGAAGACCTGAACAAGACCGTTAACGTGACGCTGGACGACGCACTCCAGGGTAAGTCCCCGAATGTGTACGTCTCCCAGACCAGCGGCGAGCCCGGCGCGGGGGCTTCGGTCATTATCCGCGGCATCAGTACCATTACGCAGAATTATCAGCCGCTTTATGTGATCGACGGGGTGCAGATCCGGCCGCAACTGCCGACGGGGGGCGCTTATAACGTTACGCCCAACCTGTCCAACGAGCTGCAGGGCCTCAACCCGGACGATATCGAAAACATCAGCGTGCTGGAAGGCCCCGCCGCCACCTCTATCTACGGGGCCGCAGGCGCGAACGGGGTTGTAATGATCACGACCAAGCAGGGAAAACAAGGACAGACAAGGGTATCACTGAATGAACTGGAGAACCTGCAGACGAGACCTAAGGACCTTCCGGTCATGAACCTCCAGCAATATGCGCAATATGTATTAAAACTCGAGAATTTAGGACTGGTCCCGGCCGAACCCAACCAACTGAGCGACCCTTCCATCCTGGGACCCGGTACCGACTGGCAGAAAACCATGTTCCAGAATGTCTGGATGAACAAACACACGCTGAGCCTGAATGGCGGCAGCGACAAAACGACGTTCTATATTTCCGCCGATTACCTGAATCAGAACGGGATCGCGGTCGGGTCCGGCTTCCAGCGGGGATCGGTGCGGTTCAACCTGAGCAACCAGGCCAATAAATGGCTAAAGGTCAGTTTGAATACATCGGGTTATGGGGACAAGGAAAAGGTGAATGTCTTCCAGGGCAACCTGATCAACCTGGCCCTCGGACAGAATCCTACCATCCCGGCCAAGAACCTGGATGGAAGCTATGGCGGCCCGGATCAGGCGCAGGTCCTCTACTCCAACACCAATCCCCTGGCAGTCGCCGAGCTGAACAACAACTACAACACCAACTACGGCGTTCTCGGCGGGATCAGTGCAGATGTCACACCGATCAAGGGCCTGACCTGGCATACGGAAGCCAACGGCACCTATAATTTCAATTTCTCCTACCAGTTCCAACCGAGCTATACGATCGGCGCCTATGTGAACCCCAACTCGACCGTCGCACAAGGTGCCGCGCACAACTACTGGTGGTCCTTCAACACCCGGCTTCAATACGACTGGTCGATCGAGAAGCATGTGATGTCGGTGATGGTAGGCCACGAGGCGCAATATTACCAGTATCAAAGCATCAACGCCAACGGCCAGGGACTTACCACGAATTCCGTCCAGGAACTGAGTGTCATCAGCCAGACGCAGACCCTGCCGACCAGCAATAAGGGAGACGGTTCGCAGGAATCCTATTTCGCACGGGCCAATTATACTTATGACAATAAGTATATCCTTCAGGGCGTCGTCCGGCGGGATGGGAGTTCGAATTTCGGGGCGGAAAATTTGTTTGGCATCTTCCCCGCGGTATCCGCCGCCTGGAAGATCTCGGATGAGAAGTTCATGCAGGGGATCACGTGGTTGAACGATTTGAAATTCCGCGGAGAGTGGGGTATTTCGGGCGCTGCCGGTCAGGGTGGAGCGATCTACGCCAATCTTTACCCGGCGGTTACGGTCTGGGGCGGCGGTTTCCTGCCGTCGAATTTTCCGAACCCCGCGTTGAAATGGGAGCAGGACCAATCCACAAATATCGGGCTGGATGCGCATTTGCTGAATAACCGTATCGAAATCATCGCCGATGCGTATAAGAAGAAGGTGTCCAACCTGATCCTGCCGTTCAGTACCAGCGAGTTCCTCGGTGGCTATCCCAGCGGGGGCTATAACGGACAGATCCAGTGGCCGATCGAGAACTTCGGGTCGATGACCAACGAAGGCATCGGCGTCACGATCAATACGGTCGACTACACATCGAAGGATTTCACGTGGAAGACCGGTGTAAATTTCGCGATCGACCGCAATAAAGTGACCCGGCTCTATGCGCCCCTGAACTTACAATACTACGCGTCGACCAACAGCCGCCAGGCGGAATTCCTGACGGAAGCCGGGCAGCCTTTAAGCATGATCACCGGATATGTTGCCGAAGGCCTCTTCCAGGATTACAAGGATATTGCCGGACATGCGATACAGACGGCAAACGGTGTCCTGACCGTAGACCCCACCCAGGGCAGCTGGCCGGGAGACGTCAAGTATAAGGATATCAATCACGACTCCGTGATCAACCAGAATGACCGGACGATCATCGGCAACCCCTGGCCGAAGTTCACCTACAGCTTCAATACGAGCTTCAGCTATAAAGGATTTGAACTGAACCTCTTCTTCACGGGCGTCTATGGGAACCAGATCCTCAACATGACCCGGTACGAGAACGAATACCTGCCGCTCGGCGTCGGACCTTATGCGAATCACTACAGAGAGGACCTGAATTTTGCCGTTCCGAGCAGTATCAGCGCGGCCGATGCGCTGACGGTCACCCTTACCAATCCCGGCCACCAGATCCAGCGGCCGACGACGGCGGATGCCAACGGCAGCGCCAGGATCTCTCAATGGGACGTGGAAAGCGGGTCTTACCTGAAGTTGAAGAATGTGCGGTTGAGCTACACCGTGCCGACGAAATATGTGCGGGCTACGCATGTACTGCGCGGCGTCACCGCGTCCTTTCAGGTCCAGAATGCCTGGACATGGACACGGTACACGGGCTACGATCCCGAAGTGGGGATGTACCAGTACGCCGGTCTGAACATAGTGGGAATGGACGAAGGCCGTTATCCCCAAACAAGGTCTTACGCCTTCAACCTCAACCTAAACTTCTAACAAAATCATTTACGCAAAACCTGCAACAATGAAACACAGATTAACGATACTTGTCCTCTCTCTCGTGGGCATTTCGGTGATGCCGGGGTGCAAAAAGAGTTTTTTGTACCGCCCTCCGCTGGGCGCGCCTACGTCGGGTACGTTTTACCAGACCGACGATGAGATCCAGAAAGGGACCGGGCCGCTGTACAACGGCAGCTGGGGCGGCTACAACGGGACTTCCCTGCAATATATCGGCGATATCATGGGCGGTAACAGCACCACGGACAACTACCAGGGGCGCGGCGCTTACCTGAACTTTGCGGTTTCGGCGACGGACCCCAGCGGCGCCCTGCAAAGCGCCTACCAGGCCCTTTGGTCGGTGGTAGCCAATGCCAACGTAGTTGCCTATAATATCAAAAATGCTGCGCCCGGCGCTACAGAGGCGGGCAAGAACGAGGGCCTGGCCGAGTGCTATTTTATGCGCGCCGCAGCTTATTATTACCTTTCGATGATCTGGGGCCCCGTGCCGATCATCTACGACAACATCCATCAACTCGGTGACACGGCGATCCGCCGGGCGCCGCTGCTGGATGCCTTTCAATTCCAGATCAATGACCTGACCTGGGCTGCCCAGAATCTACCCGCCACACCCATCCTGCCCGCGCGGGTAACAAAATGGAGCGCGGAAGGGATGCTGGCAAGGGCATATCTCGTGCGGTCCGGACTCACGGGTACGGGCGGGCAGCGGAATACGGCCGACCTCGACAGTGCGATCAAATACGCAACGGATGTCGTGACCAACAGCGGGGCGACGCTCGATGCGAGCTATTACGACCTGTTCACCAGCGGATCCTTCAGCGGAAGCAAAGTGCCGTCGGAGTGCCTGTTCGCGCTTTTGTGGGTGCCGAACGGTCAGTACACGGTGCAGAATCACATGATGGCCAACCTCGCCTACACGCCGTTGATCACGCAGACCGGTGACGGCTGGGGTGCGGCCTTTGCCGGTTCGCCGAGCCTCATGGACTGGTATTTCAATGTGGAGCCGGACGACACGCTGCGCAGAAGGGCGACGGTCTTTATGCCCAATTCCTTCTATCCCGATATCAACAAGGCCGGCGGCGGCTGGCTGGTGGATACAACCCTGTTCAATAATGCGCAGATCACCGCGCCCGGACAGCCGGGCAACGGGTATGGCAACGATCATGCGTTTGTCAAAAAATATGTGATCGGATCACCTGCTGACAACAACAATCTTGGCGGTATCCAAAGCGAAAACCTGAACACCTATATTTTCCGCCTGGATGAAGTATACCTGGACCTGGCAGAGGCAATTCTCGGGAACAACAGTTCCACCAGCGACCCTGTGGCCCTAAAGTATTACAATGCGATCCGGACGCGCGCGGGGATCCCGACCAAGGCATCGATCACCTTTGCGGATATCCTGGCCGAGAAGAAAGCCGAGTTCGCCTTTGAAGGCCACGCCTATTACGACTGGAAGGAATGGTATTATTTTGACCCGGCGGATGCCATCTCCTATTTCAGCAACCAGGACAGGGGCACCTACAACATCACTTATAACGGCGGGAACTCGTTCATTACCTTCTTCGGAGCCGACGGTAAACCGGGCACGGTGACCTATCCGGTCACCCCGCAGACCGCCAACCTGCCGTACCCGGAATCCGAAGCGCTCATCTCGCCGGCGTTATCGCAAGACCCGGTAGCCTTCGATTTCAGCAAAGTAAAATACAATTGATTGCCGCATTAAAAAGATAATATGAAAAAATTACTTTTATTCTGTATCGTGGCGCTGGGCATCCTCCAGTTCGGCTGTAAGAAGAATAGTTCAGGCGGCGCGCCGGTCATCACGCATGTCAGGACCGTCTCCCCGGCGCAGGCCGACAGCTTCTTTACCCAGGCTTTGCCGGGAACGCTGCTGGTTATCCAGGGGAGCGGGTTCGACGGCCTGAAGGCAGTCTATTTCAATGATTCCCTTGCGGCGATCAACCCGGTTTACGTTACGAATACCAATATCATCGTTACGATCCCCGGGGGAACCCAGACGGCCGCTACCGATCCGAACGTGACGAACCAGATCAAGATCGTCACCGGCCACGGGACCAGTACTTTCTCCTTCAAGGTCGTGCTCGATCCGCCGGTGATCAGCTCCATCGCCTTCGACAATACAGGTTCAACCTTGTATATCAACGGTAAGAATCTGGTCGGGATCAGCAAGATCACTTTCCCGATCGGCGCGGTCGGAAATTATGATACAGCCACCGGCTATACGATCAACGCAAGCTGGACGCAGGTCGCCGCCGGCGTCCCGCCCGGCAATTCCTGGCCAGATTCTGTCCGGGTCTATTGTACCTTCGGCGTAGCGTCCTTCCCCTTCCCGCCGCCGATGACGATCAGCGCTGTGTCCGACGAGAACGCGATAGCGGGCGATACGATCGAGCTGACCGGCACGAACTTCATAGGCGTAGATCATGTGACCTTTCCGGGCGGAACGCAGGTACAGCCAACCGTGAACAGCGTGGGCTCCATGTCGGTCGTTGTGCCCGCCGGGATCACAGCACCCGATTCGTTGCGGATCGCCGGCTCGTTGGGAAGTGCGACCGCGCCCCAATTGTTTGACTCCTATCTGACCTATCCCTCTCCGGGCTATCTGAGTACGTTTGAAGTGCAGTATGCATCGGACAATACCGGGTTCGTGGGTTGGACGGCAGGTTACGCGTCGGCTTCGCAGGCGGCGACAGCCTATCCGAATGGAACCGGAGCTGTTGCCGTGCTGAACCAGGGAAGCCCGATGGGCGCCAATGCGGGTCCCACGTCGCAGGGGAACCCGGGGATCGCGCAATTGAATGACGTTCCCTGGGTGAGCAATACCGGCGCGTCCGTCGCGGGCTATTCTCTCAAGTTTGAGATCTATGTCGCCAGTCCGTGGAGCAAGGGCGAGCTGTGGATCTCTGTCGGGGACTGGTACACGTGGCAGTCCTACACGGCCCGGTATGCACCGTGGGAATCGACGTCGAACGGAACCTATTTTCCGTCCGGGTGGCAAACCGTGACCATACCTTTGACGAGTTTCCATAACGGCAATCAATTCTACCAGACGTCGTACAATTCGAGCGGGCCGGTCCCGGCGCATTTTACCGATTTTGCAACGACAGGCATCGCATTCATGATCGCAAACGATCAGGCCTCCGCCGTACCGGCGGGCAGCATCAATGTGGCCATCGACAACGTGCGGATCGTCCAGGGCCAATAAGTTCAAACATTAACCAAACTGTGATGAAGCGCATAAGATCCTACCTTTTCCTGATTACCTCTGGCGTGCTGTTGTTTGGCGCGGCAGCCTGTAAGAAAAGTATCTCCGGAGCAAGATCAAATAACAACGGTGGCGGTGGCGGGAATGGTCCCGCCACCGACTCCACTTACAACCCGGTCGACCCGTCGACGCCGGCGACTGTGGGATTCTTCGCAAGTAACTGGAAGGCCAGGTCCTTTTCGGGACCGGGCGACCAGACTGCGCCCGCATCGGGGTCACTTACGGTTACCGACGCGCTGACCATCGATGTCAACCGTGTCCTGGCCAAGGTTCCACCGACCGTCTTCGGCAATAATTCCAATCTGTGGATGGGACAGATCGTCACGCAGCCCGACCTGATGCAATATATCACCGATCTGTCGCCAAACATCATCCGGGCGCCGGCGGGCAGCGTCAGCGACACTTATTTCTGGAACGGAACCCCGGCCAATCCGAAACCCGCGGATGCGCCGGACAGCGTATATTCCAGCGGCTCGCTCGGGAACATCGGGAACTGGTACGGCGGAGACAATCAAAGCTGGACGCTGGACCTCCAGAATTATTACAGCCTGTTGGCGTCGACGCACAGCCAGGCGATCTTCACGGTCAATTACGGGTATGCGCGGTACGGGACCGGGCCCGATCCTGTCGCTGCGGCGGCCCATCTGGCGGCCGACTGGGTCAGGTATGACAATGGACGCACCCGGTACTGGGAGATCGGAAATGAATGCTATGGTAACTGGGAGGCCGGTTACCAGATCGACGTGACGAGGAACCAGGACCACCAGCCTGCGACGATCACCGGCGCCCTGTACGGCCAGCATTGGAATGTATTTGCCGATTCGATGCGCGCCGCGGCGCAGGAAGTTGGCGCGACGATCTATATTGGCGCTATCCTGTATTCTTCCGCTCCGCAGACCTATGACTACGCATCCATCCAGACCTGGAACCAGGGCGTATTGGCCAATGCAGGCAAAGCAGCCGATTTTTTTATCATCCATGATTATTTTACGGCCTACAACAGCAATTCGACGGTCGGTCAGATCCTTGGAACGGCATTGACGGAGCCGTCGACGGATATGTCCTATATCCAGCAACAGTTGAACGGCGCCGGGGTCCAGGCCAAGCCGGTTGCGCTTACCGAGTGGAATATCCAGGCAGTGGGCTCGAAGCAAAATACGTCTTATATTGCAGGGATCCATGCGGCGCTGACCCTGGGCCAGTTTATCAGGAACGGCTTTGGTGAAGCAAGCCGATGGGACCTGGCCAACGGCTATTCGAATGGCGACGACATGGGGATGTTCAATTCCGGGGACGAGCCAAACGCGCCATTGTGGAACCCCCGGCCGGCATTCTACTATATGTATTATTTTCAGCGTTTCTTCGGAGACCGGATGGTATATGACTCATTGGCGCGGTCAAACAACGACCTGGTGACCTATTCTTCCACCTTTTCGTCGGGTCAGGCAGGAACGGTCATTATCAATACGGGTTCGGTAAACCATGTCGTGTCGGTAGACTTCCGGCATTTTCCGGCGGGCGCGGGCTACCATTATGTGTTGCTGAGCGGAGGAACGGACAATTCTCCTTTCTCAGGCCAGGTCTATGTGAACGGAGTGGGGCCGGCGACGGCGACGGGGGGACCTTTGAGCTATTCCACGATAAAATCCTATGGGGCGCCGCTGACCGGAACGATCAAGCTGGCGGTACCGGCCATGAGCGTGATCTACCTTGTGGCCGACGGTAAATAGATGCCATTCAAATACTCTATAGCGCCGGTAGTCGCATCGATCCTTACCCTGGCGTCCTGCAATTCGGTGGACCATCGGACGGGCCTGCACTTCGCGTTCCTGCCGGCTTCCGTTACAGGGATCGATTTTGCCAATACGATTACGGAAGATGATTCGTTGAATATGTTCGTCAACGAATACACTTATATGGGTGGCGGTATCGGGGTCGGCGACTTCAACCGCGACGGCCTGCCGGATCTCTTCTTTGCCGGCAACCAGGTTAGTTCGAGACTGTACCTGAACAAGGGAAACCTCCATTTTCAGGATATCACGCAAAAGGCGGGCGTGGCGACGAGCAGTTGGTGCACGGGCGTAAGCGTGGTCGACATCAACAACGATGGCTGGCCGGATATCTATGTCTGTGTATCAGGGAAAGGTCAGGCCAGGAGACGGAATTTGCTTTTTATCAATCAGCATGATCTGACCTTCAAAGAGGAAGCCGCGCAATATGGCCTGAATGACAGCGTGTACTCGACACAGGCCGTCTTCTTCGACTATGACGGGGACGGCCGGCTCGACATGTACCTCGTGAACCATACCCTTGACGATGTTCGTCCAAACGATATCAGGGACAGAAAGGTGGACAGCAATGCGATCGCGGGGGACAGGCTTTTTCACAACGAAGGTGTGCCGCCGGGCATGGACCATCCGGTATTCAGAGATGTGACCAGACAGGCAGGCATCCTGGAAGACGGGAACGGACTGGGCGTGGTCGTCAGCGATTTCAACGGCGACGGGAAGCCGGATGTTTATGTATGCAACGATTATATCCGGAATGACCTGCTTTGGCTGAACAACGGCAACGGGACGTTTACGAACTGCATCGGGTCAGCGCTGCGTCATCAGAGCTATTCGAGCATGGGTGCGGATGCCGCAGATGTCAATAACGACGGGATGGCCGATCTCGTCACGCTCGATATGCAGCCCGAGACGAGCGAGCGCAAGAAGATGATGTATTCTTTTCTGAGTAACCAGCGGCACCAGCTTGAATTGGACAAGGGATACGAGCAGCAGTATATCCACAATATGCTGCAGCTGAACGACGGCGTCCGGTCCGTCGACGGCAGGCAGGAACCTTATTTCAGCGAGATCGGGGAAATGGCCGGGATCGCGGAGACCGACTGGAGCTGGAGCGTGCTCATCGCGGATTTCGACAATGACGGCTGGAAGGATATGCATATCACCAACGGTCTCGGCCGCGATCCGACCAATATCGATTTCCTCGAATATGCGCATAACACCGTGATGGAAACGGGAGTGCCGGAAAGCGAGCTGGGGCAACGGCGGAAATTCATGGCCAGGCTGACTGAAATGGGGCCCCTGCAAATCAGGAACTACCTCTACCGGAACCGCGGAGGCTTGCCGGCAGCCGGCGGATGGGGCGGGATGTCATTCGAAGATGTTTCGGACAGTGCGGGTATCACCGAGACCTCGGTATCCAACGGCGCCGTATATGCGGACCTGGACAACGACGGGAAGCTCGACCTGGTCACCAACAATATCAACGGACCGGCGTTCGTGATGCATAACGAGACGCCGGGCGGCCATTACCTCACGCTGAGACTTGAGGGCGACAGCCTGAACCCGGAAGGCATCGGGGCGGTCGTTACCGCCTTTTCGGGCGGCATGCAGCAGGTCGTTAGGCAAAGCCCTGTGCGAGGCTTCCTGTCGTCGGTGGATAGCAGACTACATTTCGGATTTGGGGCGGCCCGGCCGGATTCGCTGCAGATCGTCTGGCCCGACGGAGCAGTGGCAATCCTTCCGCACCCCGCGGTCGATACGATACTTACGCTCAGAAAGGGATCTGTGCAAGGGGCAGGCGCGAGCACCGCCTGGCGAAATCTGAAAGGTAGGCCCGGCGCAGACCTGGCCGGCCAAGGGCCGATCGGCGGGATTCCGGTTGGCGCGAATCGCGTGTTTACGGATGTTACCGATCAACTCGGGATCGCGTTCAGGCACAAGGAAACCATGTTCTTCGATTATAAGTTTCAGCCCATGCTTCTCCAAAAATATTCGCAGGAGGGGCCCTTTGTGAGTGTAGCCGATCTGAACGGCGACGGACTCGAAGACTTTTTTGTCGGTGGGGCGTTCGAGCAGTCCGGCAAGGTCTACCTGCAACAGCGCGATGGAAGTTTTACAGGAAAGGATCTCGTCAGCGGCCCAAAATACGAAGAAGACATGCAAAGCCTGGTATTCGACGCGAACGGCGACGGACATCCGGACCTGCTGGTCGTAGGCGGCAGCAGTGAATTCGACGACCATTCCTCATTTTACATACCGCGGCTATATCTCAGCGACGGCAAAGGTAATTTCCGCAAGGACAGCCTGGCATTTTCGCCGTTTATCCGGACGGCGGCCAAATGCGTCGCGGCGGCTGATATGGATGGCGACGGTGACCAGGACCTTTTTATCGGTGGCAGGGTCTCGCTTGGCACCTATCCGAGACCACCGGTCAGCTACCTGCTTCGGAACGACCACGGGAAGTTCGTCGATGTTACAGCCGCCGTCTGTCCCGCCCTGCAAAGCGTCGGCATGGTCAATGCGGCGGTCTGGACAGACGTCGATGGGGACGGCAGACCCGACCTGATCGTAGCTTGTGACTGGATGCCGATCCGGGTATTCCGGAATAATGGGAATTCGTTTACCGAGATCACCGCTCAAACGGGACTCCAGGACCTGCCGGGGATGTGGAGAAGCCTGACGGTCGCCGACGTTAACGGGGACGGACATGCGGATCTGATCGCGGGGAATCTCGGGCTCAACAATCCCTTTCATATCAACAGGGCACAACCTGCCGAACTCATATCAAAGGATTTTGACAACAACGGCATTGCAGACCCGGTATTATGCTACTATATCAAGGGAGACGACGGAAAATACCGGCTCCAGGCAGGGGTGTCAAGGGACAATTGGGCCGTCCAGATGCCGTCGATCAAGAAGACATTCGATGACAACGCGAAATATGCGAAGGCGTCGATGGATCAGATCTTTACGCCGGAGATGATGGAGGGGGCCCTCGTCCTGCGGTGCAACGAAGTGCGCAGCGGCTGGTTCGAGAATGACGGGCATGGCAGGTTCAAATTCCATGCGTTTCCGCCGGAAGCTCAGGAAGCGCCGGTCAATACTATGGTCTACGCGGACATCGACGGCGACGGGAAGGCGGACCTGATCCTTGGCGGGAACGAATACGAAGCCTCGGTGATGACCGGCAGGTATGATGCGAGCTACGGGCTGCTAATGACCGGGGACGGCAGGGGAGGATGGAAGCCGGTCTCTCCGGCCTTGTCTGGGCTGGTGCTGGACGGAGACGTCAGGGATCTCAAAATTATCCAGGCGAAGGGACAGCGCATCTTGCTTGCGGCGATCAATGATTCAAAAATGAAAGCTTTTAAAATATCGGGCAGTGGGAAAAAATAAGTTGGGATTGGCGCTGTTCGCAGGCTTTGCTTTGTTGGCCCACCCGGTTCCCAAGGATCCGCCGGCGGCGGCGACAATGGGCTTCTTTTTGGCCGGCTGGCAGCCGAAGCGGTTTATCCCGCCTACGGCCAGTCAAACGGCTGCCGGCAAAATCGTTACCGGAATCCCGGCAGGGCAACCGAACGGTGCAGCGGCCGATACCGGCCATTTGGCCGCGGTGACCATAGATGCGACGAACGTGATCACCAGGATACCGCCGACCGAGTTCGGGCAAAATGCCAACACCTGGATGAGTGCCATGATCAACGAGCCGATCTTCATGCGTCATCTTGCCGACCTGCAACCGCATGTGATCCGCTGGCCAGCGGGCAGCGGCAGCGATGGGTATTGGTGGGACCGGGCGCCGTCGGATCCGCCGGCGGACGCACCCCGGATGGTGCCCGATAAGAATGGAAAGAAGAAATATCCGGGATATTTCTACGGCCGGCCGCCTGGAACCCGGAGCGGTTCGCTGGACGACTATTATGAGATGCGGCGCGAATCCGGAAACGAAGGGATCATTACTGTAAACTACGGATACGCACGATACGGCACCGGCCCGCATCCGGTACAGACAGCCGCGCATTATGCCGCGGATTGGGTACGATACGATCACGGCAGGACAAAGTATTGGGAGGTCGGGAATGAGAACTACGGAGACTGGGAACTTGGCTACCGGATCGACACGACCCAGAATAAGGACGGGCAGCCGGAGATACTGAATGGCCGGCTGTATGCAGAACAATTTAAGGTCTTTGCCGATTCAATGCGCAAGGCGGCCGCGGAAACCGGAGGCCGGATCTTTATAGGGGCCGTTACCGCAGAATCCACGCCCAGGATCTGGGAATCGGTAACCCGGAAGACCTGGAACCAGGAGATGATGAAGGAACTCGGCGGCGCCGCGGATTTTTATGTCGTTCATAACTATTTTACACCGTACCGGAAGAACAGCACGGCCGCGGAGGTGCTTCACGATGCGGTCACGGTCCCGGGCGAGCAGTTGGCGTATGTCGAAGCATCGCTTGCTGCGGCCGGCGTCCAGCTAAAACCGATCGCTATGGACGAGTGGAACATGTTTGCGACGGGGAGTATGCAGCAGGTATCGAATATCAGCGGGCTGTTTGCGGATATCGTCGTCGGGGAATCCATGACGCTGCGTTACGGGCTGGCCTGCCGCTGGGATATGGTCAATGCGTGGGATGGCGGGAACGATCATGGGCTGTTCAGCGCGGGCGATGAGCCTGGGGTAGCCAGGTGGAGTCCCAGGCCGTCGTTCTATTATCTCTACTACATGCAGAAAATGCAGGGCGACAGGCTAGTGGCCACTACTTCCAGCGACACGAGCATCAGGGCGTACGGATCGACCTTTTCTTCCGGAGAAGTCAACGTCACGCTTGTGAATATGTCGCCGGTGGCTAAGACGGTCACTATAACCGGCAGGGGATGGTCCCCGGGAAAGCATTATTATTGGTACAGCCTGGCCGGAGGGGACGACAATGGAGCGTTTTCCCGCCGGGTCTTCGTCAACGGAGAAGGGCCGAAGGGGGCAGCCGGGGGCCCGGATGATTATGCGACCATTCCTGCGCGGGTGGCTTCGACAGGCACAGGTATGGTCGTCCAGTTGCCAGGCCATGGCGCGGTCTGTCTCACGATCGAAAAGCGATGACTTGACAATTGATCGAGATGATTTGATCGGTGAAAACAATAAAATGACGTTAGATTGGCGCTTAAATAATACAAACTCTCATGAAGTCACTTGTAGCCGCGGTATGCCTTTGCCTGTTATTTCATTCATCTTTGGCTCAAGTGAGGTCCTACGGTCCCGCGGCCGGCGGGGTCCGGTTTACATTGGAAAAGGGCCTGATGGAGGTAGACGTAATCGGAGCGGATATCGTACGCGTGCGTTATACAAGCCTGGAGGCTTTTCCGGATAAGCATTCCCTGGTAGTGGAAGAATCCCGTCCGCAAACGCAGGCATTTACGGTCAGGGAGCAGGGGGATGAGATACTGATCTCGACCAGCCGGCTGTTGATCTCTGTGGACCGGTCGACGGCGGGCATTGCTTACAGCGACCCGGCGGGAAAAGTGATCCTTGCCGAAGACGGCAGAAAGGGAAAGACGATGGACGCCGCCAAGGTCGTCGGGGTGCCGACGTACACCTGTGGCACGCAATTCCTGTCGCCGGGCGACGAAGGGCTCTTCGGGCTGGGCTGTCATCCGCTCGATTCGGGTTCGATCGACTATAAGGGCAGAAAACAGGACCTGGCGATCAGGTATATGACCGGCGCTATCCCGGTGCTGCTATCGAGCCGAGGCTATGGCTTGCTGTGGGACAATTATTCTGCCTCCGGTTTTGACGGAACGCTGCCCGGGAAATTCAGTTATGTGTCGGAAAGCGGCGCGATGGTCGACTATTATTTCTTTTACGGGCCGGGTTTCGACCGGATCATCGATTCCTATCGCCGGTTAACAGGGCGGGCGCCGATGTTCCCGAAGTGGGCCTGCGGGCTGTTCCAATCCCAGGATCGTTACCGGACCCAGGAAGAGGTGCTGGCTGCCGGAGCGGGCTACCGCGACGCGCATATACCGGTCGATGTCATCGTACAGGATTGGTATTACTGGGAGCCCCTGCCGATCGGTTCCCATGTCATGAATCCGCAACGGTATCCCGATCCGAAAGCGATGCTGGATAGCCTGCACCGGGAGCATCTGCATGGCATGATCTCCATCTGGCCGGTGTTTGGAAAGGGGACGCGGAACTATGACGCGCTTTCGGCAATGGGTGGTCTGACGAGTATAACCTGGGACAATGTTGTGACGCACACATATGATACCTATTACGATGCCCACAATCCCGCGGCGCGGCGCCTTTACTGGCAGCAAGCGCGGGACAGCCTGGTGAAAAGATATGGTTGGGACGCCTGGTGGATCGATCAGTGCGAGCCGGATAACGGGACCCTGCTGGACGTACGTCGCGCCGCGACCTTCTATACCGGTCACGGGTTCGATTACTTCAACACGTATTCACTGGTGCATACCGACGGGATCTATCAGGGCTGGCGAAAGGATATTCCGGGAAAGCGGGCATTTTTCCTGGCGCGCCAATCCTTCGCCGGGGAGCAGCGCAATGCCGCCACGCTGTGGTCGTCGGACATCCAGTGCACCTGGCACGACTTCGCCGACCAGGTTCCGCAGGGCATCAATGCCTGTGCCTCCGGGATCCCCTATTGGACGTCGGATATCGGCGGCTACCATCTCCATTGGCAGGCGCCCGACTGGACCGATCCGGACAAACGGGAGATGTTCACGCGCTGGTTCCAATTCGGTGCGTTCTGTCCCATCTTTCGCATCCATGGGAAGGGAGAGCGGGCGTTGTTCTCGAAGAACTGGGACGAAGCGACGCGCAGGATCCTGTTGCGGTATGACTGCCTGCGGTACCGCCTGTTGCCGTATATCTATTCCCTCGACGGGGCGGTGACCCAGGAAAACTATACGCCGATGCGTTCGCTCGCGTTTGATTTCCGGACAGATGCGAACGTGTATCGCATTTCTGATCAGTATATGTTCGGGCCTGCCTTTCTGGTCAACCCCGTAACCGTGCCGGGCGCCCGGACGCGGAAGCTATACCTGCCGAAGGCAGACTGGTTCGACTTTTGGACCGGCCGGAAGCTGGACGGCGGCCAGGAAATCGAAGCTGCGGCGCCCATCGACAGGATGCCGCTGTACGTCCGGGCGGGTTCGATCGTTCCGATGGGCCCGGTCCTGGAATATGCGACGCAGCGGCCAGCGGATACGATCGAGCTGCGGATCTATCCGGGAGCGGACGGGCATTTCTTGTTGTATGAGGACGGGAACGACGGTTATCAGTATGAGCGCGGACAATTTGCCACGACAGGATTCGAGTGGCTCGACGGGAAGCGCCAACTTATCATCCGGGCAACAAAGGGGTCGTTCCCGGGAATGCTCAAACGAAGGGTTTTCCATGTCGTCCTGGTGCGCCAAGGGCACGGGGCGGGAGAGGAGCCGGAGCCATCCGTGGACAGGACCGTAGAATTTTCGGGCAAGGAGGTGACGGTGCCGATTGGCTGACCGGCTGGGGGAAGGGAGAATACATTATTGCGGTGCTGGGAGTGCCGTCGATGCGGTACGGCTCGCAGAAGGGAGAATACGGTTCAAATAAAATAGCGGCCGGGCGAGACCCTCGGGGGTGGGCCGCCCGGCCGCGCTGGTTTACTTATTTTTTCAGGTGCAATCTTTCGACGACGAGTTTGCCGATATCTTCTCCCATTACGTGGCTGCGTTCCGTGCAGTATTTATAGTGGATCCCGCCGTAGAAACGGGAATGCATCGTTTCGATCGCTGCATCACGGAAAGAAGGGAACGACCTGCTTGCGATCCCGAACTCGAGTTCGGTGGTATCGGTATAGTTGAAATGGTCTCCGAAATCGCTGGAGAGCGCCTCGGCGGCAGCGGCGGAGATGGTGCAATGGCCGCAGGTATATTCCGGGAAGGGCGGCGTTTGCAGGTGCGGACGCCAGTTCGCATCAAAATACTTGTTGATGGCGGTCTCCGGGCGCAGCGTATTGTAAATATATTTGATATTCCAGCATTGGATAAAGGCGTCGAACATGGCGACGGCCGTGTTTGCGTAGGCTGCGGTTGTGGTTGCGAAGTCGGCGCCCGATTTCATCGCTGCGATCCCGACTATACCCATCCAGTGTCCGGCAGGAGAGAACTTTTTGGTACCGAACATCAGGTGGCCGGAAACGTTTAGCTTGAAGGGATTGTCATCCCAGAAATCTGCGATCCATGCCTGCTCCTTGCTCAGGCTGTCGACTATGTTCTCGCTCAATTTCACTTCCTTATAGTACGGGCTCTTCTTATCTTTCACGTCAAATTCGTAAGGCGGCTGGGGCATGAACTGGCGCACGCTATCCATGACGACGTAGCGGATCTCGCTCCAGTGCGGTTCCATGGCCGGTGTATAGGCAGGTGGCGTGGGTACCCAACGGCCGGGGGAATCGTTCACCATGTATTCCGGTGCGCCCCTCGTCTCCAGGTACCGGTCTTTTTTTGACCAGGCCATGATCGCCGCGGCAACAGTATCGGCGTAGCCAACGGAAGCCTTATACATATTGTCCGGCATCCCGTGTGTCTTTGCCAGGTTGAGAATGCTGTCCACATACCCCTGCATGCTACCTTCGGGGAACGTGACGGCTTCGCCCAGTTTGCAATAGGCGAGGAGGGAAGCCAGTTCAAAGTCGATCGGCGCACCCGCCGTCGGTTGGGGTACGGGTGTCAGCCCGCGGAGCTGACCCGCCAGGGATCGCCATTTGGCGGGATCGCTTGCCGCCATGACCTCATAGCCCGCCACCGCGGCGTAAAGGTAGTTGCGCGAGGCGACGATTGGGTTGAAGTTGTTGCCCATCACCACGGTATTCAGCTGATGGACGGTAGCGCAATAAAGATTCGGGTCTTTGAAGACTTTGTCATAATCATTCACAGCATGGCATGCGGAAAACGAGATCGCGATTGCGAGGACTAATAGACGATTCATAATTTTCAACGGTTGACTTACATTAATGTTGATTGTCCGGAGGTATCCGGTGTGCATTAGGATAGTGATGATCCTGTTCGCGGCGGACGCAGGCCGAGACGAGGATGACCTTCCGGGAGACCCGGCTGAGGGTGACCCGAAACGCCGGTCGACCGGATGACAAAGCAATGCAGGTCGGGGAAATGATGGGTCGAATAGCAAACGATCTTGAAGAAGTTATGTGCTGCCTGTCCATTCCGGGCGGGTATTTTGGATGGCGCCGATCTTTGCACGTCGTTTACCAGCGAAAAGAACTCGATCCCCGCGGAACGAAGCCGGTTGGCAGCGCCATCGAGGATACAGACGAATTCCACGCTATCGTTGAACATTCTTTTCTTGACTTCCCGGTAGCGGAGCCGGCCGATCTCGATATAGCCCGCCGCCCGCTGGTACCGGGACGAACAATTGCAGTATGGGAGCGCGTCCGCGGGAATGCGCCAGGTGACCAGGAGACTGCTGTCGTAATCGTCGCGATCCAGGCTGGCCTCAAGGGATTGCGCCGCACGATCTTCCCAAAAAGCTGTCAACAGTTTGTAACCCACCCAGTTGAAGAGCAGGACCGACAATAGCGATATGGCGGCGATCCGTTTTAGCAACGGTCCAAGTTAGGCAACTTTCGGTAAATAACCACATTGGCTTCACTCTCCTACCACTGCGGCAGCACCAGCAGCGTCTGGAAGTTGAACCTGGTTCCGTCTGTCCAGATCAGCTTGTAGAGGCCCGGGTTCAGCCCGGCCATATCCACACGGGTTTGCGCAACGCCCGGATCGACGACCTGGGTCTTCATTACCTTGCCGGACATGTCGAGCACTTCGAATTGCGACCTTTTCCCGATATCCGGAATGTTGACGTAGGTGAATCCGTAGATCACCGGGTTGGGATAGACGACGAGCATCGATGACTTGCCGGGCAATTCCACCGTAATGATGGCGCTATACGTGTATGTGGCGGTGGTGTCCTGTATCCGGAGCCGGTAATGGTTGGTACCGGGATCGTGACCCACGTCATCAAAGCTGTAGCTATGGACGGCGGAGTCGTCGGCTAGCGGCGTGATGGTGGCGATGACCTGGAATTGGTTGTCGCTGATTTCACGTTCGACAGCGTAATAAGATACAATGCCATCGTAGGCCGCCTGCCATTGCAGCAAGGGATCGTTGCCCGAATACGCACCGATAAAGGACAACAGTTTGAAGGCCCCGGTGCTGTCTTTGTGGCGGGTCGAATCGTAGGTATAAACAAAGCCCGGAAGTGAATCGGTGGAACTATTGTCAGCCACGCTTACATACCCGGTGGAGCCGGATCCGACGATTGCCAGGATCAGGCTATCGGAAATAGTAGCATAGGATGATGCCGGTGTGCCGCCGAATTTCACCGATCTCACCGCGGACAGGCCGGTTCCGCGGATCGAGACGGTCGTTCCGGACGATCCTGTGGAAGGCGAGAAACTCGTTATGGTCAGCGAGGGCGGCGGCGCCGCAGCAAGATAGACGAAGCCGGCCAGGCTGTCTGCGCCGTTGGTTCCGGAGACGAGCACCGAACCGGTTGACCCGGCGCCGATGGTGGCGTAGATGATGCTGTCGGAGAAAATGCGGAATGATTGTACGGGCGTACCGCCGAAGCTGATCGAAGTGACGCCTGACAAATGCAGCCCCCGGATCGTCACCGTGGCGCCTTGTCCGGCGCTATCGGGGCTGAACGAGCTGAGCGAGACGGGTTGCATGGCCGCGTTCAGGTAGACGAAGCCGCCCGCTGTCGCGGTGCCCGATGGGCCGGAGAGGGTGATCGTGCCTGTCGTTCCCAAGCCGAGGGTACCCGTAATGGTGGAATCGTTCCATATGGTGAAAGAGGCCGCGGACGTGCCGCCAAAAGTAACTGTCGTCATGCCGGTGAAACCCTTACCGGTTATGGTGACAACCGCGCCCTGGCCTGCGGAATCCGGGCTGAATCCCGTAATGACCGGCGGTGTACCGTATATAAACGTTGCGAGCGAGGCCGACCCCGCGGGCGCCGTAATGCCCACGACCCCGCTGGCGCCGCCGCCA
>DATNBP010000002.1:0-15563 GCA_035572015.1 Puia sp.
CCGGTATCGGCGAAGCGCTGGCCTATGCCTTTTCCTCGGCCGGTGCAAAGCTGATCCTTTCCAGTCGCCGGGCCGAGGAGCTCGAGCGGGTTCGGAAGGCTTGCGCCAATCCCGACATGGTCAGGGTGATCCGCCTGGACCTGCTGGATATCGCGGGGCTGGCCGACCGGACGCAGCAAGCGCTCGCGGCATTCGGCCGGATCGACATCCTCGTCCACAATGGCGGCGTGAGCCAGCGCTCGCTGGTCGCCGAGACCTCGCTGGGGGTGCAGCGTCAGGTAATGGAGCTGGATTATTTCAGTTATGTCGCGTTGACGCAGGCCGTCCTGCCGCATTTCGAGAGCCGGAAAGCCGGGCATTTTGTCGTGGTCAGCAGCGTGATGGGCAAGATCGGCACACCGATGCGGTCGGCGTACGCCGCCGCAAAGCACGCCTTGCACGGTTTTTTCGATTGTCTCCGCGCTGAGGTAGCGGCACAGCATATCAAGGTGACCGTGCTAACGCCCGGGTATATCCGCACGAATATTTCGCAGCATGTGGTGACGAAGAATGGCACGCCGCTGGGGAAGTCTTCGCAAAACGTCGATAAAGGATTGGCGGCTGACAAAGCGGCCTCGCAGATCCTGCGGGCTGTTGCGAAGGGGAAGTTTGAGGCCTATATCGGCAAGCTGGGGCCGGAAAAGATGGCGTTGATCGTCAACCGGTGGGCGCCAGGATTCCTGTTCAGGATGGCGCCGAAGCTCGTGCCGAAATGAGGGCGCCCGGGTCGGACGATGACGCGGGGGCTGTGAAAAAGTTCGCAGAAATTCCTGCTTATGATAAAAAATTATCTCAAGACTGCCCTTCGTAACCTTTGGCGGCACAAGGGCGCCACGGTGATCAAGCTGGCCGGATTATCCATCGGTATATGTTGCTGCCTCCTGATCCTGGCGTATCTCACGGACGAGCTCAGCTACAACAGGTGGAATGCCCGTTACGCCGATATTTACCGCGTCAATTTCATCAAGAACGGCGACGGGCAATTCAGAAAGATGGCGGGTACGCCCGCGTCGGGTGGGCCTGCCATCGCAAAGGACATCCCGCAGGTTGCGGCCGTTGCGCGGATCTATATCCGCGGCGGAATATTGGCGACCATTCCCGCCGCCGGGGCAAGACCGGGCGACAGGATCGGGGGGCCGCGGAGCCCCCGCGGGGAAACGAGGCGGTTCGAGGAGGAAAATATATTTTTCGCGGACAATTCGCTGGCGGAGATCTTTACGCTGCATTGGCGGCAGGGCCTGGCGGCGGATGCGCTGGCGCAACCCAATTCGATCGTGCTCACGACGGCAATGGCTAAAAAATATTTCGGGGACGGCCCCGCGCTGGGCAGGACGTTGGTGTACGAAGATTCGGTGCTGTTGCGGGTCACGGGCGTCATCGACCCTGTTCCCCGGAATTCGGATATCCGATGGGACGCGTTAGTTTCCTTCCCAACCCTGTATGCGGTGGAACGGAAACCGGTCGGCGATTTTATCCGCGACAACTGGTTGTATAACCCTTGCGAGACCTTCGTGCTGCTGCGACCGGGTCAGGCGGTCGCCCCGGTGGAGGCGGCTCTGCGGCAACTGACCGTGAGATATGGGGACGAGCGCGTACAAAAGTCCTATTATTTCTCGCTGCAACCGTGGTCGGACAATCACCTTCGCGCTTCGGATGTGGAAGGAAGCGAGAGCAGCAACAGCATCACCTATATCTATATTTTTGGCGGCATTGCGCTGCTGATCCTGTTGATCGCCAATATCAATTTCATCAATTTATCCAATGCGCAGTCCCTGACACGGATCGCGGAAGTCGGAATCCGGAAGGTTTCAGGCGCGGGGAGCCGGCAACTATTGCTGCAGTTCCTCGGCGAGGGCCTGCTGGTCAGTTGTCTCGCGGCGTTAATGGCGATGTTGCTGGCGGTCCCGGGGCTTTCACTCCTCAATGCGGTGACGGATAAGGCGCTGGAGTCGCGGGTCCTATGGTCAGGTATCATGATCCCGGCGCTGGTCGGACTGCTCGTTTGCACCGGATTTCTTGCGGGTCTTTACCCGGCAGTGTATATCACCCGCTGGCGGCTGACCGCTTTGCTGAAGGGAAAGACGGGCAAGTCGGCCGGGAGCGGAAGACTGATCCGTCAGAGCCTCATCGTGACACAGTTTGCCGTGGCGGCCGCCCTTATCATCGGCGCGACCGTTATCCAGCGGCAATTGACCTTTATGCGCAACAAGCCCCTGGGCTTCGACAAGTCCCAGGTGCTGGTGTTGCCGTTGTTTGGAAAAAATCCCTCGCCGTTTGGTGGAAAGATCGATAGCGCGCAGCGGGCCAGGATGAATGCCTTCGAAGCCGACCTTGGGGCTTATCCGGCGATATCCGCCGTCACGACGGCCAGCGGATTGCCCGGGGACCCTGCCGTGCGCGGACTGGTGATCCCCGAAGGACATACGGACCGGGACAATATTTTCATTCCGTGGGTGTCGGTCGACTACGATTACCTGCCGGCCATGGGAATGACGCTGGTCGCGGGGCGGGATTTTTCAAAGGCGGCCGGCACGGATCATTTGCAGGCTTTTATCATCAACGAATCGGCGGTAAAGGCGTTTGGCTGGGCAAGCCCCGAAGCGGCGATCGGAAAGAAATTCACGCGGGGGGACAGCCGGACGGGAAAGAAGGGATATATCATTGGGGTGGTGAAGGATTTCAATTTCGACAAGCTGGATCAGCCGCTGCAACCGATGGTGATGGACGTGAACGTGCCCAGATTTAATTTGTTCGCGATCCGTATCCGGCCCGACCATGTTCCCGCAACTATCGCGGCGGTGCAGCGGGTCTGGAACAAATATTTTCCCCAGCGGATATTCGACTACAGTTTTCTCGATGAAAATATCAACTCGCTGTACAAGGCGCAGGAGAATCTCTCCCGGCTGGTGCGCTGGTTTGCGGCGATCGCCATCTTTATTTCCTGTATCGGGCTATTCGGCCTGGCCTCCTTTATCACCATCCAGCGGACCAAAGAGATCAGTATCCGCAAAGTGCTCGGCGCGAGCGTGCCGGGTCTGATCTATCTGCTGTATAAAGATTTCCTGCGGCTGGTGATCGTGGCGTTGGTCATCGCGTCTCCGGTTGCAGCGTGGCTGATGAATAAGTGGCTTCACGACTTTGCGTTCCGCATTCCGCTGAGCGCCTGGATCTTCGTGCTGGCCGCTGTCCTGGCGATTGCGATCAGTTTCGCGACGGTGGGGTGGCAGGGCTTGCGCGCGGCCCGGGTCGAGCCGGCAAAAAATCTAAGGGCCGACTGAGGACCGCCGGCGGCCTTAAGGCCTCTCGATCACGAAGCTGGCCAGGACGTTGACGTTCGGATCGGGCGTCAGGCCTCTGGGCGGCGCGGGCAAAGGTAATTCGATATGCGTGGACCGGTCATGTATGTCAACATGGTACAACGTCCCGTCCACGGAATACTCCAGCGGGAAATCGAACAATTGCGCCTGGGTCTGGACGAAGTCGATCAGCAAGGCTTTGCGGTCGGCGTCGTATTTCCAGTCGATACGGAGGTTGGGGTGGCCGAAAGTGTAAAGCCATTCGTGAAAAAAGACCGAAAGGTCGCGGCCGGTGACGGAGTCGATGATCCGTTCGAAGTCCGCCGTAGCGGCATTGCGGTCCCGGTAGGTCCTGTAATAAGCCGAAAGCCCTTTCCAGAAGAGGCTGTCGCCGATCCGCCGCCGGAGCATATGCAGTACCCACCCGCCCTTTTCATAGGAATTCCGGTTGAGTAATTCCATATAGTCGGTCCTGACTGTCGTGTCGACGACGGGTGTCTGGCGCCGCTTTTCAAATGCGATGACGGCGGCCCGGTCCCTGGCCATTCCTTTTCTGAGCGTATCGGGACCGTATTTGTTTTCGAGATAGCAATGCGTCATATAGGTGGCGAAGCCCTCGCTCAGCCAAAGCTCCTGGAACCTGGTTTCCGTGGCGCAGTCGCCAAACCATTGATGCGCGATCTCGTGCGCCATCAGGGATTCGATACCGGGCGAGTTGACAGAATTCTCGAAGTAAAAAATTGCGCTGGCGTTTTCCAGGCCACCAAAGCGCGTTTTGGATTGAACATTTCCGCATTTTTCAAACGGGTAGGGACCGATATGCGTGATATAGAAGGGCAGGATTTGCAGCGGATAGGAATAGGCGCGGAACCCGACCTCTTTGTTCTCCGGAAAAACATAGTTCCAAACCGGCACCCCCATCGCATCCCCGGGATGGTCGATGGCAAAGGCCGCGACGCCGATCACCATGATCTTTGGCGCGATCGGAACGGATTCCTTCCAATGGGTAAGCCGAAAATGGTTGTGGAAGGTCCTTTCCTCCTGCAGGGCGCCGTTGGCGACGACCTGGTAGTGTTCCGGAGCCGTGATCCGCCAATCGAGCGTCGCTTTGTCCGAGGGATCGTCGACGCACGGGAGCCAGTTGTGCGCGCGGTTGGGCCAATTGTCGCCAAAGAACCCGCGATGTCCGTATTTATTGTTGGATATGATCAGGCCGTCGGCGGGAACGCCTTCATAACGGATGGTATAACTGTGTTGGGTATTCGGACCTCCGCCCGTCATGAGAACGAGGTGCGTGCTGTCCTGGGCAAATTCGACCGGCCGGTTGGCTTCGCTGACGGAAAGGACCGTCATTCCTTTGCCGGTGCTGTTCTTCGCTGTCAGGTCGAGGGAAAACCGGGCGGCCGGCATCCGGAACCGGACCGTTACGATCGCCGTCCCGCGGATATTGTTGCTGTCGTCGTTGAGGGCAAGCGAAAAGTCATAGTGCTGCACGTCGATCACCGGGTTGTACAATTGCGCCGAGCCTTGGGAAAAAGGGAAGAAGAGCAGGAGGAATAAAAAGAGGAAAGACGGGAGGAAGAACCCCTTCAGGCCCCTCTGACGCGAAAAAAGCTGCATGGAAGGAATTTGGGAATAAATATACTTTAATTTGCAGTATGGCCGAATACATCAAATGTCCCGGGTGGTTCCACCGGTTGCCGAGCGTCTATAAGCTGGTGATGAGTTTGGGAGCCGCCACGATCGTATCGGCCGCGCTCCTGCCGGTCCATATGGAGGGAATGACCAGGGTGATGATCGGGTGGGATGTCTTTTGCGTATGCATGCTGCTGATCAGCGCGATTATCTTTTCAAGCATGCGGCCCAGGCAGATCCGGTTACTGGCCAAGCAGGAGGATGCGGGACGGGTCGTGGTCTTCGCGATCGTCGTAGCGGCCACGATCGGGAGCCTGATGGGCGTCCTGCTCCTGCTGGGGAATAAAGTCTTCATGCTCGGCAAGGGCATCGAGACCTTTATCTATATCGCGGGCGTCGTTTGCAGCTGGTTCCTGTTGCACACCGTCTTTGCTTACCGGTACGCGCTGTTGTACTACGGCGATCATCCGCTGGACCCGGACCTGCATACGGTGGGTCTGCAGATCCCGAATGAAATGTGGCCGGACTATCTGGACTTTGCGTATTTCTCGTTTGTGATCGGAATGACTTTCCAGGTCTCGGATATCGAGATCTCGTCCCGGACGATCCGCCGGGTGGCATTGATGCACGGGATCCTTTCCTTTCTTTTCAATACCGTGATCGTGGCGTTGACGATCAACGTGGTGGTCGATCTGAAAAATTAACGGATGACCGTCTCAGCGGATGAGGATGACCGATTCAGCGAATGAGAATGACCGTCCCCTTCCGGTACGCGGCGCCGCAGGCGGTCGCGGCTGGACTGCGGGTCGTACAGTGCCGGCATGATCGCGGGGTTGGAGAAATCATACATCAGGTACAGCATCGACCCGAACCAGGTATTCATCGGGTATGGCACAGGCGTATGCGCACTGACATCGGTAAACTTTACCGTCACCACAAGACCGTCATCCGTGGTAAAGGTTCGTGAGGCGCCTTCCTTTACGGTGAACCCGGCCCAATCGAACCACCAGACCTGGGTACGCAGGTTGCCGATGCCCTGATCCGCGTATTGGGCAAAGCCGGTTAGGGAAAGGAGCAGAACAATAGGTAAAGGGGTCAGGCGCTTCATCGGGATAAAGATAATAAGAATGGCTGGCGCTGCGCCGGTGGCGGGCCGGGCGATGCCGCGATGGTGGGTCCGGCGAGCCGCGCCGGCGACTCAAAAAAAAGTGAGGTAATATTTGGAACGTACGTTTTTTTACGTACCTTTAGATCATGAGCAAAAATAAAAGGGGTGGGGACCAGTGCCCGGAACCTACAAAAGGTGAGCTGGCCGTCCTGCAGATATTGTGGGAAAACGGACCTTCGACCGTCAGGTTCGTCCATGACACGCTGAATAAACGCAAGGAGGCCACGCAGTATACGTCGACCCTGAAGCTCATGCAATTGATGGCAGACAAAAAGATGTTGGGGCGCGACGAGACCAATATGAAACATGTGTACTATCCGTTGCTGGAGGAGCAGGGCACGAAGGGCCATCTGTTGAGCAAGTTTGTGGACACGATGTACCAGGGTTCGGTTGGGGACATGATCGTGGCGCTGTTGGGGAACGAGCGGACCTCGAAGGACGACCTGAAAAAGATGAAGGAACTGCTGGCGGAAATGGAAGGAAAGACAAAATGATTTAGATATGGCGCAGGCAATCTGCCGGGTCCTGATCTATTCCCTTTGGCAGGGAATGTTGCTGGCGCTGGCCGCGGGGCTCGTGGTCGGCTGTACGAAACAGTCCGCGCCCAGGGTGCGGTACCGCTGGTTGTGCGGATTGTCCCTTCTTTTCTTATCCGGCCTGGCAGCGACCCTTGGACATGAGTTGAATACCAGGTCGGCGACCGGCGACCTTACCGGATCGGCAATCGCAGGAACGGGTTGGTTGGTGGACTATTGCGATGCGCACGCATTCGCGATTGTCACGATCTGGCTCGCGGTCGCCGCCCTGAAATCGCTACGGCTGGCAGCGGGTTGGCACTATATGCATAGGATCCGGCGGGAAGTCCGCGGCGCCTCAGCTTTGTGGGTCGACCAGGTCCTACGGCTGAGCCGGCAAATGGGCGTCCGGCAGGTCGTCAAAGTGGTGGAAAGCGGATTGGCGCGGGTGCCGATGGTTATAGGCCAGCTCAAACCGATCGTCGTCATTCCGCTGGGGTTGATCAATCATTTGCCGCCGGGGGAGATGGAGGCGGTGTTATTACACGAGCTTGCGCATGTCCGGCGATGCGATCATGTGGTGAACCTGGTGCAAAGGGTGGCGGAATGCCTGTTGTTCTTCAATCCGGGCGCACTCTGGGTATCGGCCCTGATCCGGGACGAGCGGGAAAATTGTTGTGACGATCTCGCGATCGCGCAAACGGGGGACAAGGTGGAGCTGGTCAGGGCCCTTATCCGGTTCAAAGAGCATAGTCTCGGTTCCCTTGCGATGGCTTTTCCCGGGAACCGGCGGCAACTGCTGCACCGGGTAATGCGGCTTTCGCGGGACCGGAACAAAGCGCTCGATCCCGGCGAGCGGGTCTTTTTGGCGGGCGGACTTCTCGGACTGTTGTGGCTCCTGTCGATGAGCCCGGGCGGCCCGGTAAGGATCGCCGACAAGGCGTCGGCTGCGGCGTCTATGGTCCGGCCCCCGAGTCAGGAACTTGCCCTGTTGGAGTCGCGGCAACGGGTAACCGAGAACATGGAATGGGTGGAGGCTCAATTGTCATCCTTGCGCCATGAAAAAGCGGCACGGCATACGGGCGGCATCAAGCCGGCAGGAACCGCTGGGGGTGTGGCGACGAAAGAGGCGAAAGAGCGGAGCAGCGCGGTCGCCGGCGATATGGCGACGGCGCTCAGGGAAAAGGAAATCCAACTCCGGCGGGCGAAAGAGGCGCTGGTAGCGATGGAACGGCAACAGCAGGTTCTGCAGGAGAAAAATATGGAGCAGGTTGAAAAGGCCCGGCAGGAGAAGAATATGGAGCAGGCGGAAAAGGCCCGGCAGGATAAGAATATGGAGCAGGCGGAACTTGCCCGCAAGAGGTATCAAATGGATCGGGTGCAGGCGCAGCTGGAGCGCGTGCAGGCGGACGGGGATCGAATGCAGGCGGAGCAAGCGCGCATGCAGGCAGAGCGGGAGCTGCGGGAGATTGGGTATGACAAACTGAAGGCTGACCGGTTGCGGCAGGAAGCAGAGTCGGACCGGCTACAGGCGGATCGGACACGGTTGCTGGCGGAACAGGCCCGGCAGCAGGCCGCCCGGGACCGGCAATTTCAATAAACCCCATTTACAGTCAATAAAAAATGAATCACTATGCAAACGAACATTGTGCGTAACGTCGCGTTGCTGATACTAACGGTGATGTGCAGTCGAAATCTGCATGCGCAGGACGACAGCTTGAAGGAGCAGTACATGAATATCGGGGATGATTCGACTCATGTGCCGCCTGTGACGACCTTCACCTACAGGCACGGCGCCCTTTACACGGTCGGGATGGCGGGGGACTCGATCCTGAGTTTCTCCATCGACGGCAAGAATATCCCCCGCGGAGAATGGTCCCGGTATAAGGACAGGATCGCCAGGACGGTCCGATACGTCAGGGAAGCGAGGGTCCGGTTGGCCCAGGACCGCCGTCAGCTCGCGCGGGACAAGGAGCAACTGGCAATGAACCGTCAGCAACTCGCAATGGACCGCCAGCAGGCGGATCTGGAACGGGCGCAGGCGGAAATTGAGCGGGCGCAGGCAGGAAAGGCCCGCGAGGAAGCGGATCTGGAGCGGGCGCAGGCGGGGAAGGTCCGGGAGGAAGCGGAAATTGAACGCGCCCAGGCCGGTAAGGCCCGCGAGGAAGCGGAAAGAGAGCGCCGGCTGGCGCAGCTGGACATGGATCGGCATTTGAACATCCAAAAAGCCCAGCTAAGCGAACAGGAGCAAGCGCTCCGCGAGGACCGGAAGATATTCCAGGAAAACCTGGCCGGCGATCTGGTGAAGGACGGCATCGTGCCGGATAAGGACAGCATCCGTAGCATCGAACTGGACCCGCATCACGTCAGCGTGAACGGCAAATGGCTGCCTGCGGGGCTGGAAAAGAAATATATTGAAAAATATACCGGCGGCGGCCGCTCCATGTCCTATCACCACAATGACGACAATTGAGCACGGTAATTGGGTTATGTAGTTGGGCGCGGGGGTGGAATTGCTGAGAAAGAAGTGTTTGAGTGCCGAAAAGGGGGGCGTGGCGGCGGGCGACTGTCCGGTAATGATACAGGGACTGTTCGCAGGCGGACAAGGGGACAGATGAAGGAAGCCGGAGGTGAGGGGAATCCGGGGTGGGGTGCAACATTTTTTTCGCGACGGGGACTTTAGAAGGAACCAACTATAAAACTATACATTATGCAATTCAAAATGTGGAAACCTGCTGCGCTCTTGCTGGTCTGCGGCATGCAGGTGGCGGCCGTGTCCGCACAGGATCACGACGACACGCCCTACCTGGTCAAAACTTTCTCCCGGGACCAGATCAGGCAATTGAAGGCGGAAACGTCCGGCGGCAATATCACGGTCACCGGGGCGGCTGGCGGCGATGCGAAAGTCGAGGTCTATGTCCGGTCCAACAACGGCGGGCACAATCTAACCGGCGACGAGGCGAAGCAACGGCTTGGAAATACGGTGGACCTGATGGTCGCCATGAATGGCAGTACGCTCGATGCGGTGGCTAAGCGCAAGGGCAACGGGGATGACGATAATTGGCGTCGCGGGGTCTCGGTGTCGTTCCGGATCACGGTTCCCGAGGCCACCTCTTCCGAAGTGACGACGAGCGGCGGTAATATTCATCTCACCGACCTCTCGGGCACCGAACATTTTACGACCAGCGGCGGGAATTTACATCTGCAGGCCCTTACCGGCAAGACGGACGGGACCACTTCCGGCGGGAACGTCACGATCGCCGATTCGAAAAACGATATCGATCTGCGGACAAGCGGGGGAAATATGCATGCCACGCACTGCGAGGGAACGATCACCATGACGACTTCCGGCGGGAATGTGCATTTGCAGGATATAAAGGGAACCATACACGCGACGACGTCGGGCGGCCACATCGATGGAGACGGGATCGGCGGCGAACTGCATACGTCCACCTCGGGTGGTAATATCCACCTCGATAACATGACCTGCAGCCTGAACGCGTCTACGTCGGGCGGCAGCATCGATGTCACCATGAAATCGCTGGGTAAATATGTGGACCTTGGGAATACCGGCGGGAATATTCATTTGACCCTGCCGGAAGGCCAGGGTTTGAATCTCGCGATCTCCGGAGACAAGATCCATTCCGACAAACTGAATAATTTCTCCGGGACGATGGACAACCACAACCTCGAGGGCACGCTGAACGGCGGCGGGGTTCCGATCAAAGTATCGGGAAATGGCGGTCATGTTACCCTAAGCTTTCAATAGGCAGTTTAGTTTAGTAGTAGTAATAGTCAAAAAACCCGGTCGCCGACCGGGTTTTTCGTTGTGTGAAGACTGTTGGTATTTGGATCGCGTGTAGTCGCTAGTTGGCGATCGGCGCCGAGCCGCTTGCCGGGGGGTTGAAATCAAGCTCGTTCTTTGGAACGTCCCAATAATCAGAGAACGAATAGTTGATAAAACAGGGCAGTACCTGGGCCGGCGTACCGCTCGGTCCGATCAGCGTACCGGGAACGACGATATTCCCGATCCTGCCGCCGCCCGAGGAGGCAGGCGCCGTGATCCCCCAACGACGGGCGTCATACCAGGATACATTGTGCAGGTAGAGGCCGATCCTCCGTTCGCTGTGGAGATGGACGAGGGCCGAGTCCTGGGAAATGCCAGATCCGGCAAGCGTGGGCAGGCCGGCGCCCTGGGAAGCTCTTACCTGGTCAATCAACTGCAGCCCGGCATCGGTGTTGCCCAGCTCGATATCGGATTCCGCGGTCATCAGCGCGTTCTCCTCCCAGGTGGGGGCGATCGAAACGGTGCCCTGGTAATTCTCCGTCGCATAGCGGCCGCCCTTTTCGATGTCGATCGGAACATAGCGCGTGCCGAACTGGATGCCGCGGTTGAGGACGTTCACCACCGGGCCGCCGGGGTAAGGGCCGAAGTAGTTCATGCGCTGGTCGCCCGGCATGATGTCCTGGATCAGTCGCTCGCTCACGAATGACAAGCCGCCGGAATAGGAGTGGAGGAAAAGTGGGTGGAGGACGAAACCGAATGACGACAGGTCATTGACCCCGTTGGGCGCCATGCCCCATTGGAGGGTCAGGTCGCCTTGCTGCATCCCAGTGGCCGTTAGGTTTTGAATGGTTGTCCAATCGGAGGAGGTCATATCCGCCACTTTATGGTTCGCCATATAGTTTCGGGCCTCGAAGGTATGGATCTGGCGGACCCACATGTCCGGCGTGATGATCTGGTTTGGCAGGTTGAAGCTCGGGATCATGGTCTTAAAGGTCGCATCATAGTCGGCATTCTCTGTAATCGTCGAAAAAATCGAAGCCGCTTTATCGAAATTCTTGTTGGCGTCGGCAATTACCTGGTCGTGCGGCACATACAGGTTGCTGGTCAGGCCCTTGGCCGTGCTGTCCGGGCTGTCATCGATGACGCCGGCCAGGTACATAGAGCCGATCTTCGAGTAGGCATATCCCTTCCAGTAGTATGCCCAAGCCTGCAGCAGGGCCTTTTTGGTGGCCGCGTCTCCGGTAAGCGTCAGCGCGGGATTGTTGAGCGCACCCAGCAAGGTGTTTGCCTGTGCGTTGACAAAATAAAAGCAGTCCCATTCGTACTGGATCGTGTTGCCGTCGCCAGCGCCGCGGGAATTGAATGACCGCAGGATATCCAGCTGGGTGGCGAAGCCCGACGGGTTGTTGATGACGGTGTTATAGGGCGCCGGCAGCGTGATGCTGCTGATATTCATACAATACCGGGACCCATAGTTGGAATAGGGCGTGAAATCCTCGTCGCCCATATTGCTTTCCATATACCAGGAAATATCGAAAAAATTCAGGTTGCCGTCGCCGATCTCGAACGCAATCCACTTGTAATACATGCCCATGGCAAAGGCGTCGATGCCGCCTTCCGTGGTCAGCGAAGTCGGCGTGGGCGCAACCGGATCGGGTAACTGCAGGATCGACTTTTTACAGGAGCCCAGCAGCAGCGTGGCCGACAGCAGGGTTAGGGCTGCCAGTTTCAGGATGTTTGGGCTGTATAGTTGCTTCTTCATTTTATTTGATGGTTTGATTGATCAATTAGAACCCTACGCTCAACGCGATTTGATAGGACCGGAGGTTCGGCGTGCCATAAAAATCGGCGCCCGAGAAAGCTCCAATCTTGGCGGTGGACAAGTCGTCGCCCTGTTCGTCGTATGCACCGGTATTCTCCGGGTCAAGACCGCTGTATTTGGTAAAGGTCAGCAGGTTGCGGCCGGATGCGGTGATGGTGAGGCGTTTGATCGCCTTGGTGCCGGTAACGAACCTGGACAGGTCGTAGCCGAGCGACAGGTCGCGCAGGCGGATATAGGAACCATTTTCAACAAAGGGCGCGACGGGTAAACCGACGTTGTACAGGCTGTTATAATAATTGACATAAGAGCCGGTTTGGCCCGCGATGGTGATCTTGTTGTCCAGGTCTTTGGATTCGCCCCCCTGGCCGCCCGTGCCGCCTGTAGGCCGGTACAACCATTGTTTCGTGACGTTGTAGATGCTGTTGCCGTGGATCCAATCGAATTGAAACGACAAACTGAGCGTTTTGAAGAAGGTGAACCGGTTGATGAGTGAGGCAGTAAAGTCGGGGTAAGCGTGACCGACCACGGATAGATCCGTGGCAGGCGTATATTGTACATAATTATCGCTGATCAGCACCACGTCACCCGTGCTGGTCATGGTGTACTTACCCTGGTTGGCGGGCGCGATCAGGGGCGTCTTCCCGTCCGGGCCCACCTGCGTGATGGAATGCAGCGGCGTCTGGACGTAGAAGAGACCCAGCGGCTGGCCCTGTTTGAGGGCGTAGGCGAAGTCGACAACGCTCTGTCCATTGGCGATCTTGGTCACGACAGCCCGGCTGTAACCCCAACGGGCGTCGAGGTCCCAGGTGAGATTCCGGCCTTTGTAAGCGGAGATGTCAAGCGAAATGTCGATACCGTGTGAAACGACCGTGCTCAGGTTATCCAGTTTGGTAGCATAACCTGTAGAAGGGGCTACCTGGGCGTTCTGGTAGACGTTGCTCGACTTGCGGTGCCAGTAGCTGCCGCTAAAGGTCGCGCGATGCAGCCAGTCGCCGCTGAAGGGCGTTACCGTAAAATCCGTTCCGACCTCCAACTCATAGTTGATCGATAACGCGAGGCTGTCATTGTTATTTTGTGAAGGCAGCGCCAGCGCGACGCCGTTGCCCAGCGTGGGTGCGCTGAGGACGATCTGCCTGTCATAAGGATTCGGTTGGATACCGGCCGCGCCATAAGCAGCCCTAAGTTTCCAGTCGGCCAGCCAGCCGCGTTGTGCGTCCATGAGTTCCGAGGGTCTGAAATAGACCGTGGCACGACCAAAGGTGGCTGCCTTATAAGCTGCGCCGAACGCGCTGCCGTAGTCCGAACGGAATCCGCCGCTGACCCCAAAGAGATTACCCCAATCAACGGACTGGTTCAGCAGCAATCCATAGGTAATTTGGGTGAAGTAGCCGTCCCCGGCCGTCTTCGTAGCCGCTGCGCCGATGTATGCGGGTGGGAATACCGGCAGTCCGATCCCTTCCGCAAAATAAGACCTGCCCTGGGATTTGCGATAGTCGTACGCAAATTGCGTGGTCGTCGTGATCGGCAGGCTGGAGTGGAAATCTTTCTGGAAGTCTGTCCGGACGAAGGCTGAGTAGAGGCCGTTCTGGAAGAAGGTTTTGTTGTACGAGTTGATGATGGCTCCTTGTGGGCTAGGTCCCCAGTACGTGTTGTATTTGATGTACTGGAGGTTCGAGGATTGATTTTGATAGTAGTTGGACCCGTCGCTGGTCTCATAATCCAAGCCATATTTCACATCCAATTCGAGAAAACGGGGGAATTTGTAGTCAACATCAAAGTCCTGAAAAATATGGAACGACTGGTTGTCGCGATGGTGCCACTGGTTTTCCGAGAGGGAGTTATACCCATTGGAGGAATTTACCGTTTTTAACGGAAAATGCCCGGTGGAGTCTTTCCAGTTAAAGTCGATGAAATTGTATGCCGTCAGCAAATTGAACCGGTTGCCGCTGAGGAGATTCTCATACCCGGCAATCCCTTGCGTGATCGTCCGAAAAGTAAATCCTTTAAACGGATGGATGCCGAGGTTGACCATGACATTGCTGCGGCTGAACGCGTTGCTCAATACGTCCTGCTGATTGAGTTGGGAAGCCGTAATCGCATAGTCCGAATTTTGACCACCGCCTGTCACGCTGATCGAGTTGGTGAAAGTCAACGCCTGACGGAAACCTTGTTTCAAGTGGTCGTAGGTTGGCAGGTTATAAGTTTTGTCGTTCGTTACGAATGCGTTCGCAGGCGCTGTGGCGATCGGAACCTGCGGGTCGCTCCATACACCCGTAGCATCCATCGAGATCGGCTTCCCGGAACTGGTCAGGATATTGTTGCTGGCATCCGTCGTGTAATGGTGATGGTTGCTCAGGATATTGTGCTCGATGATATGATCTACGCTGGCCTTGGAGTTGAAGGTGATGTTCATCCTGCCGTTTACGCCTTTCTTGGTGAAGATCTGGATCACACCGTTCGCACCCCGCGCGCCATAAAGCATGCCGCCAGCGGGGCCTTTAACGACCTCGATATGGTCTACGACGCTCGGATCGATGTCATTGAAATTGTTGGCGTCGTTCATCTGGACGCCATCGACCAAAACCAGCGGAGCGGCACTATAGAAGTTGTTGACACCCCGGAGGATGATATTGAAGTTCGCCCCGGGTGTGCCGCTGGTCTGCTGGACATTGGCGCCGGCCACCTGCCCGTCCAGGGCCTGTTGAACGTTGGTGGTGACGCTGGGCGCAAAGTCCTTGGCCGAGACCGATGCTACGTCGATGGGCACCTTCTTTCGGCTCGTGGCGACGCCGACACCCGTAACGACGACATCGGACAATGCCTGGCTGCTCGGAACCAGCGCGACGGCGACGCTGGATCTCGCTTCGACCTCGGTGGGCTCGTATCCCACATAGCTGATGATGAGCCGGGATCTGTTGTTCTTTACCTTGATGGTGAAGGTGCCGTCATCGATGGTAGTGGTGGCGTTGCGGGTGCCTTTTTCGATGATCGTGGCGCCGGCGACGGCCGCTCCTTTTTCGTCGGTGACCTTGCCGGTGACGGTCGTCTGGGCAATCCCTTGCAGGTAGGCAAAAAGGAAAGCCAAGACCCCTAAAAGTGGTCTTCTCATTTACAGTGTTTGAATTGGTTTATAATATTGCGCTTCCCGCGCAGGAAGGAAAGATAGAAATCCGTCAGCAATAAATTTTAGCAACCGCAACTAACAATAACCGTATGGACTTACTAATAATTCGCGTAGTGAGAGGTACATTCATTAACATTGTTTTCTGAAAATCTTGATACATGAAAAGAATGCTTTTTG
>DATNBP010000003.1:0-7844 GCA_035572015.1 Puia sp.
TGCGCGAGCGTGTCGGGCAGCATCTGGCCATGCGTCGTCATCGAAACCTGGATATTGGCGCCGCCTTGAAGCAGCCCCGCCAGCCGGTCCGCGTCGCGAAGCCCTACCGCAACAGCCGGGATCCTGGGTAGCGAATCCGCATAGTTCAGGGAGCCGGTGTGCGGAACATTGTCGACAGACTCGCTCATCGAGCGCACGATCACCGCAACCGCCCCGTATTTAGCCGCCCTGCTTGCACCCGCGCCGCGATACCGCACCGCATCGCCATAGGCCTGGAAGGTCTCGACGAAAAGGGGGTTGAACTTATAATTATAGAACACGATGTCACCTTTCACCGAATCTTTCTTCCTTTCCAATTCTTCAAAATTGTGCACCAGCACCACCGGCGCCGTCACGCCCCCCGGTCCGGTGCCCACCGAATTGCCAAGCGCAATCACATCGAGACTGTCCACCCGCATTTTCTTCCTTCCCGGAGCCGGATCGGGCATTTCCATCACCGCCACATCTTTCCCTCCGCGGATCCAGTGCGGCACCATGCATTCCTGCATCGACACCCTATCGGCTTCGGCCTCCTCCAGCGCCTGCCAACCCCAGCGTTCGGCCTTATAGTAGCCGGGGCTACCCGATAACCGGGGCCCCACCTTCTTCGTCAATGTCCTGAGATTTTCATAGGTCCTGCCATCCGTCAAAATCGTATCCGCCAGCCGCCTGATCAACGCCGAATCCGCCTGGAAACGCGCCCGGTCGATGCCCGTCACCGACGTATCCACCTGCCCGACGGCGGTCAAACTGCCGATCAAAAGAAATAAAGACCACCCGCCCGTCAACAATTTTAGGTTCATCGATGTTATTTTCCGCTAAAGGTAAACAAAAGCGGTATCTTACTTTACTGTAAACAGTTCATTCTATGCGTATAGGTATTGTTTGTTATCCGACCTTCGGTGGCAGCGGCGTCCTTGCGACAGAGCTGGGGAAAGCGCTGGCCGATAAGGGCCACCAGGTTCACTTTATAACCTATCAGCAGCCCGTTCGGCTGAATGAGTTCAACGCAAATATTTTTTACCACGAGGTTCGCGTCACGACGTACCCGTTGTTCGACTATCCGCCATACGAAACCGCCTTGTCCAGCACCCTTGTCGACGTCATCGTCAACCATCATCTGGACTTGCTTCACGTCCATTACGCGATCCCGCACGCCTCCGCCGCCTACATGGCCAAGAAGATCGTCGAGGCCCAGGGCCGCCAAATACCGGTGATCACCACGCTCCACGGCACGGATATCACCCTGGTCGGCCGCGACAAGACCTTCGCGCCTGTCGTCTCCTTCTCGATCAACCAGTCGGATGCCATCACGGCCGTCTCCGAGAACCTGCGTGACGAGACCTACCAGATCTTCAATATCGAAAAGGAAATCCAGGTCATTTATAACTTTGTCGATACCCGCCGGTTTCACCGCAAACCCATCGACGCCTTCAGGAGGGTGATCGCCCCCGACGGCGAACGCATTCTGCTCCACGCGTCCAACTTCCGAAAAGTGAAACGCGTCCTGGACATTGTGCGCATATTCGATATCGTTAGGAAGAAAATGCCGGCGAAACTTCTCTTCGTCGGCGACGGGCCCGAGCGAAGCAGTGCCGAAAGCCTTTGCCGCGAGCTCGACATCTGCGACGACGTTCGTTTTGTCGGCAAACAGGAGCAGATGGAGGACATCCTCGCCATCGCCGATCTCTTCCTCCTGACGTCCGAATATGAAAGTTTCGGCCTGGCCGCTCTCGAAGCGATGGCCGCGGGTGTGCCCGTCATTTCCACCAATGCCGGCGGCCTTCCTGAGATCGCCATACAGGGCAAAACCGGCTATCTCGATGATATCGGCGACATCCAGGGGATGAGCGAACACGCCATTAAAATACTGGGAGACGAAGCCACGCTGAAGCAATTCAAGACGAACGCCGCGGACCACGCAAAAAATTTCGACATCCACCGGATCGTGCCGCAATACGAGGCGCTGTACAATCATTTCCTAACGGCGGAGCCGTTATTGTCATAAGCGACGGCGGAGCCGTTATTATCCTAGCGCTTCAACCAACTTTCAGGGTTGAAATTGTTTCCCTTTTCATCCGAGACGATGAACTCCAACTGCCCGTTGTCATCCAACTGGCCGAGGATCTGGCCCATATGGACCTTCTCGCCTTTCTGGACGGACACGGTCCCGAGGTTGCTGTAGGTGGTAAAGTACTTCCCGTGCCTGATCATCACCATTTCCGTATTCCCGATATAGCTGACATTCTCGACCTCGCCTTCGAACACGGCTTTCACGACGGCGCTGGCGTGGGCGTCGATCGTCACGCCGATATTGAAGTGTTTGATGCCCTGGATGTATTCATGCAACCCATAGGTCATCGAAATGGTCCCTGATATGGGCCAGGGCAAATGGCCGCGGTTCTTGATGAAATCGCCGGTGAGGTGCAGGTCTTCGTTCGAAGTGAACACCGTCTTCCCGCCCGTCTTTTCGATATTCAGCTTAGCCGGTGTCGCCGGTTCGCCCGGCGCAGTCTCGGCAGGCGCCGACTTGGGCGCGGCCGCCGCCAGGCGATTGGCCTCCGCATTCTTCTTCGCCGCTTCCCGGATCGCGCGCCGGACCGCTGCGGTAATTGCCGCTTCCAGTTTGGCATCCTGCCGCTGCTTGGCGACCATCTCCTTCCTCAACTCCTTCTCATGCGACTGCAGCTCATGGACGACCTGGTCCTTTTCCTTTTTCTCATCCTCAAGGATGCGCCGTTCCTTGCCTTGCTTCTTCAGGGCCTCGTCCTTCTCCGCCCGGGTGACCTTCAAGCCGTCGATCTTGGCCTGAAGCAATTGCTGGGTGTTGCGAATATTCTCGGCACGCTCCTCGCGGTACGACCGATAAGATTTGAGGTATTCGATCCGGCGCAGCGCATCGTTGAACGTCGAAGCCGAAAAGATGAAATTCAGAAAATCGTAACTGCTCCGGTTCTTGTAGGCAAACACGATGCTCTGCGCATACTGGACCTTGAGCGTGTCGAGTTCCGCTTTGAGCCGCACGATCTCCCGCCAGGATTCGTTCATATCCCCCTGGATCAGGTCGATCTGCTGGTTGATGTTCCGGATCGCCGACTCGCGGAGGCGCAACCGCCGCTGCAAAAGGGCAAGCTGGCCCAGGGTTTCCCGCTTATTTTTATGCGTCTCCTCGAGCGACTGACGCACCTGCTCGATCTGCTGCTGGATCGCGGCCCGTTCCTTTTCCAGTTCGGCCTTGGACTGTACCGGCGGAGGCTGTGCTTCCGATCTGACGAAAATCCCGAGCAACAGGGCGGCGACGAGGAGTAGTCTTTGCATAAACGGACAATAGATTTTACGATTTACAACCCTTTTACAGCTTATAACGTTTATCTGCGTTTATAATTTTTCGGGACCGAAAAAGGGTAGCTTAAAACTTCGTTAAACTTATAGCGCTTGTTGATCCCGATCTCGATATCGACCTTCCCTTTTTCCGCCACCGAGATCTTGCGATAGGTGGAAAACGGTCTCGGCCCGGCGAAATCGTAGTCGCCGTAGGTAATATCGCAGGTCCGCGCCCGCATCGGGTCGGTGTCGTCCAGCTTGCTGTGGTTGAGGGTATTGTCCGGGTTGAGGGTCAGGAAATTCGAAAAGAGCCGTCCCACGCTGAAAAGCGTGTAGCCCTTTTTCTCCGTGCGATAGTACAGGATGTTCGCGGTGTCGAGGAAGATGGGGTTGCCGATCAGGATATCCTGTATCGTCCCGAAGTCCACGGGGAGGTTCACTTGCTCCTGGAGATAGCTCACCGACCGGAGACGTGCGACCTTCTTGATTCGGTCGAGGATCTTGACGCTGTCGGGCGTGACCAGTACCTGGAAGGCCTTGATGGTCATCGGACCCGCATGCGCGTAGATCTCTATCCAGATAATGCTGTCCTTCTTGATGCGGACCATGGCGTTCACTTCATTGTTCGCGCCGTTGCTGCCCTGGTAGTGGACCCGCATGACTCCGCTGAAGGTCGTGAAATCGATATGGTTGCGTTCGATCCCTTCGATGGCGGTCCGGATAAACGCCATCGAGTCCGCATGGAGATCCCGTACAGGCTCCTCGGCTTCCCGCGCCGCCTTCCCTGTCGTATCGGGATGGACCGCTGGCGCGGCAATCACCTTCCGCAACGACCTCGTCGACCGGCAGCCACCCAAATAAATCGCCCCCATCATCAGGATCAAGGCCGCAACATAGATTCGCATGCTCGTTGTTTTATGATTTTTCCCCCCGCTGCCGGAGCCGCGTCCCGCCGCGTCCCGCCGCACCCGCCTGGTCGCACCCGCCTGGCAACACCGCCGCAGCCTCGCCACCGCAGTCACACCGCCGCAGTCACACCACACCCGCCAAACCAGGCCATCCGCGTCACGATTTTCCCGTGTGTCCAAATCCCCCGGTATTCCTGGCCGTCACACCAATCTCCTCCACCTCCTCCCATCCCACCCGCACGACCGGGCCCACGACCAGTTGTGCGATCCGGTCTCCCGGATGCAACACCTGCGTCTCCGACGACAAATTGATCAGGATGACTTTCAGCTCCCCGCGATAATCGGAGTCGACGGTCCCGGGAGAATTGAGGCAAGTGATCCCGTGTTTCGCGGCGAGCCCGCTGCGCGGCCGCACCTGCGCCTCGAAGCCCGGCGGAAGTTCGATTTGAATCCCGGTGGGGACCATTTGCCTTTCCAGTGGTTTCAATTCGAGCGGAGCGATGAGATTTGCCCGGAGATCCATGCCTGCGGAACCTTCCGTGGCATAGGCGGGCAAAGGATGGGGTGAGTGATTGATGATTTTAACCGTGATCTTGGACATCGCGCAAATATAGAGCATTCTTGCGCTCGGGCCGCAAGCCGCAGCCGCCGCCATTCGCCCCGCAGTAGCCCCGCCGCTGCCGCATCCCCCGCCCCTCCGCAAGCCGCAGCCGCCACGCCCTCTACTTCTCGAGCAGCGCCACCGCGTATGCCGCCACGCCCTCGCCGCGCCCGACAAACCCCATTTTCTCGGTCGTGGTCGCCTTGATCGAAATATCGTCCACGCCGATCCCAAGGATGGCCGCCATCGCTTCACGCATTTGCGGCGCATATGCCATAACTTTCGGTGCCTCAAGCGTGACCGTCGAATCGATATTCCCCACGCGCCAGCCCTCCGCGCTGATGAGCGCATGCACGCGACCGAGCAGCAGCTTGCTGTCGATGCCCTGATAGGCCGTATCCGTATTGGGAAAATGCACGCCGATATCGCCCAGCGCCAGCGCGCCGAGCAATGCATCGCAGATCGCGTGGATCAGCACGTCGGCATCGCTGTGCCCGACCGCGCCCCGGTCCGACGGGATCCGCACCCCTCCCAGCCAGAAAGCCCGGCCTTCGGCCAGCTGATGAAAATCGATCCCAAACCCTATTCTGCAGCTCATTGCACCCCTCCGCTTTGCCCGGCGCCCGAGAGCCCGCCGGGGATAAAAAAAACGGCCCCGGGATTTGCCCGGGACCGTTCAAAGATATTTAAAATCCGCCTATCGGCCGCGTGTTGCCTATTGGTCCGTACCCGACGAACTGCTGCTGTTGTCACCCTTCGCATCCAGGTAGAAGATGAGGCCGAAGCGAAGCGTATTCGACAGCGGGTTCCGGTTCGTGCCGCTCCCCGAGGGAACGAGGTAGGAGAAATTCAGCTCCATGACGTTATAACGCAACCCCACGCCGGTGCTGAAATATTTGAGGTCACCCTTGCTCGGATCTTCATAATAGTAGCCCGCGCGCAGGAAGAACATGTTCTGATAGCTGTACTCTGCCCCCACGGAGATCTGCAGCGTCTTGAACTGCGGCTCGCCGGAGAAGGACTTACCATAGCTCGACAGCACGCTGCCGCTGGTATAATTCTGCAGGTTGATGGAGTCCTGGGTCGGATCGTTGGTCGGCTGCGGCGCAACCGGCACCAGCAATTTGTGAATATCCAACCCGAACATCACTTTGTTGTCTTCGTTGAACACCTTCGTGTAGGACGTGCCCAGTCCCAGGTCGGCGGGGATATAGTCTTTGTCGATGGCGCTGTTGGTATAGCCGATCTTGCCGCCCAGGTTTTTCAGCGCGAGGCCGAAATTCCACCCGCCGGTCTCCACCGTCTCCCCGTGATAGAAGAGCGAGACGTCGACCGCGAAGGTCTTACCCGGCTGATACGTCGCACCCGCCGCGGCATAGCCCGAAGCCAGGTTCGAGTAAATATACCGGCCGGTCAGGCCGATCCCCAATTTGTCGCTTAATTTCCTCGAATAACCCAGGTCGAAGGCCAACTCCCGCGGGTGTCCGCTGCCGAGCGGGTTACCGTTGAAGTCGGTGAACTGGATATTGCCGAGGCTGAAATAACGGATCGACGTCGAGAGGGCCTGGTCGGGCGCGAATTTGTAATAGCCCGATGCGGACAGCAGGTAGACGTCCTGCAAGCCAAGGTCTTTCAACCAGGGCGTGTAGGTAAGTCCCGCGCCGATATCTTTCGTATTGAAGGGCGTCTTTGCCAGGTTATACCAGGTGGAAGCCGCGTCCGGGTGAGTGGCAACACCCAGGTCACCCATCCCGCCGGCCCGTGCGTCGGGCGAGATCTGCAGGAACGGGACCGCTGTCGTAGTCACATTTAACGGCGCCTGAGCATTCACTTTACCCAATCCGCCAGCAGTCAGGAGAAACGCAGCAGCAGCTAATCTCAGATGAGAACTTTTCATGAGTTGTGTATGATTTTTTAGGTAGATATGGAGTATAGGCTGCTAAGTTGTTAGTTATTAATTGTTTGCTATAATACGGATATTGAGCGTTCCCGGTTGCGTCGCATGCGGCTGCAAAGATTGAACCACATCTGAACCGGCTATTCCTCGAACGGTCCCCCTTTTCTTTTATTGTTCTTTACGGCACAAGATTTGGAGCGCATTTCCCGTGCCGGGACGATATCCCGGGACGGCAAATTTAAGGGTTTAAGTCCTATATTTACAATTGGTTCCCGTTAATGGAAGTTTTTGGCCGCGGCCATCGGTTTCCGGGCAACTGTGGATAAACAACTCTCGTATTTTTGTACAATAACTCACCGAAATGATCGTTTTTTCTGTTTAAGAGCGTTCAATCAAAAGCGTCAAGATCATGAAACTGAAAAACCTAGCTATCCTGGCAACTGCCGTATCCCTCTTTGCTGCCTGCAAAAAGAAGCCGGATCAGTCCGCTGTAACGGGTTGGAATTACAACGATTCCAAAATGGGCGGATTCCAGGTTGCCAAAGAGACGGAACAACGCACGGGGCCCGGCCTGGTCTTTGTCCAGGGCGGCACCTTTACGATGGGGGCAACCCAGGAGGACGTAATGCGCGATTGGAATAACGTACCCAGACGCGTGACTGTCAACTCTTTCTATATCGATCAAACCGAAGTGGCCAATATACACTACCGGGAATACCTCTACTGGATCGACCAGGTATTTGACGCCGATGAGTACAAACAGGTCCGTGACCAGGCCCTCCCCGACACCTTGTGCTGGCGGAGCGAACTGGCCTACAACGAACCGATGGTCGAATACTATTTCCGCCATCCTTCCTACAACTACTATCCCGTGGTCGGGGTAACCTGGAGACAGGCGCACGACTTCTGTCTGTGGCGTTCCGACCGGGTGAACGAATTGGCCCTGATCAAACGGGGTTATATTAACGCCAACGCAATCAAGAACTTGCAAGGGCTTGGCCAGGAGAACTTCAATACGAAGGCCTACCTGATGGGCGAGTACCAGGCTACCCCCGATAAGAAGGCTCGTACGAAG
>DATNBP010000004.1:0-4892 GCA_035572015.1 Puia sp.
ATCCTTGCGGCCAAACTTCGAAATATACCCGGCAGGGCGCCGACTATATGAATCCGAAGTTTGGCCGCAAGGATGGGCCCGTCATGTGGAAGGGCAGTTATGCGGAGCGGCCCGGTACGATGGTGATTTTTTCCAGCTGCAAAAACGTCCACGTCAGCGATGTCCGGTTTACTGAAGCCCCCGACTGGACGATCCATTTCCTGAATTGCGTAAACGTCAAGACCAGGGGTATCACCATTGACAACGATATGTCGATCCCGAACAGTGACGGTATCGACATGTACGATTCGAAGAGCATCCTGATTTCGGACTGTGTCATCAATTCCGGGGACGATGCGATCGCCATCGTGAGCTCCGACAACGTCACGGTCGATAATTGCGTGCTCCATTCGCGGTCGAGCGGTATCCGGATCGGATACAATGTCTTCAATCATCATAACTCAGGAGACCTGCTGTTCAACAACATTCGCATTTATGATTCCAACCGGGGCATCGGTATTTTTCAACGGCAGGAAGGCGACATGAAAAATATCGTCTTCTCCAATATGATCATCGATACCCGCCTGCATTCGGGTCAGTGGTGGGGGCATGGGGAGGCGATCCATATTTCAGCCGTGCCGGGCCTCGGGAGTAAAACGCCCGGAAAGATCAGTAATGTGCGGTTTTCTCATATTACCGCTATTTCGCAAAACGGACTGCTATTTTATGGCACCCGGGAAAGCGTCCTGGAAGATATCGTCCTGGATGACGTGAGCGTGACCATCGAGCGCGGAGACTTATCGGATAGTTACGGCGGCAACATCGATCTCCGGCCTACCAACGATATTTCCCTGGGTATCTTCCGGCATGATATTCCGGCGGTGTTTGCGCATTATGTGAAGGGTTTGGTCGTCAGGGATCTCCGGGTAACCTGGGGCAAGCAATTGCCTGATTATTTTACACATGCGCTCGAGTGTGAACATTTCAGCGGAGTGACCATCGATGGATTGGACATGCGGGGATCGGCCGTTCCGTCGAAAAGGCAGTCGGTCGTGTATTTGCAAACAGGGGAAAAGGCCAATTGCCGGAATATCGTTGCTGAGCAAACCGGTGTGGCGGGCGCGCAAGGGTCACCCGTCCTGGTGGAAAAGAAATCGGTTAACTAACTAATCAATAAAAGGGCGAAGCATGGGCGTACAGGATCTCAGCAAGGTACATGGCTTAATCAATGATCTGTTCCGCCGGCCGGTGGGAAAAGGCGGATGGGATGCGTTCAAACTTACAAAGGAACAGGTCGATCACTATCAGGAATACGGGTTCGTATCCGGGATCAAGCTGCTGGAGGACGACCAGATCGAGCTGCTGAAAAATGAATTGGCCAAACTGTCGGACCCGGGGCATCCCGGCAATTCGTTGTTCTACGAGTTTTCGACGAATGAGTCTACCGACCCGGCAAAGGTCCTGTTCCATGCATTGGGCGCGTGGCGGATTTCTCCCGGGTTTCATGATGTACTGTGGAATCCGCGTTTTTTGGTGCCGGCCAGCCAATTATTGAAAGATAAGCCTGTCCGCTTCTGGCATGATCAGTTGTTTTGCAAGCCGGCGCACCACGGCGGCGTGGTGGCGTGGCACCAGGACTATTCTTATTGGGTACGGAGCGTTCCGATGCAACATCTCACCTGTTGGTGCGGGTTGGACGATGCGGATCCGGAAAATGGATGTCTGTATTATGTACCCAAAAGCCATCGGTGGGGATTGCTGGACAAGCCCATGCTGGCGGGAGATATGGACGGACTGCTGCCGATGCTGAGCGAAGACCAGAAAGCGTCATTCAAACCCATCCCGATCCCGTTAAAGGCGGGGTATGCTACCTTTCACCATCCACTGCTGGTTCATGGTTCCTACGACAATACCACAAACAGACAGCGCCGCGCCTTTGTCATCAATGTCTTTGCGGATGGAACCCAATCCAACGCCGACGGGTCCTTATTGCCGGGCACACCGGCGTTCAAAAAGGGCGCAAAGCTCGAGGGGGATTTTTACCCGCTGCTTTTCGATCCGGGAGCGATCTAGCGCACGGGGCCGGCGCCCATGCGGTCAGTCGTTCAGGTAATGGGAAAATTTCGCGCGATATTCGCTTGGCGTCAGGTTGACATTCTTCCTGAAATGCTTGTTGAAATTGGAAATATTCTGAAAGCCGCAGTCATAACAGATCGCATAGATGCTTTCTTCAGTACTGATCAGTTTCTGCTTGGAGAGTTCAATGCGATATTCATTGATCAGGGTGTTCAGGGTCTTGCGGCTCACTTTTTTGAAATACCTGCAAAAGGAAGAAGGGGTCATATAGACCATGCCCGCTACGTCTTTCAGAAGGATCTCGGTCCGGAAATGCTCCTCGATATACGCATATATCTTATTGATCCGCTCGCAATCTTCTATAGAGATCTTCGCTTCGGCCGCCGCGGCATTCAACACATAAAACTCCTTGCTTTTTGAGAGGAGGTCGAGGATCTGCAGGAGAGGGATCAATTTCTCCGTGGCGTCGGCTTCCACCATTTGATCCATCATGAGCGCGGCCTTCTCCTTTGTCCGGCCGGTAAATACGATTCCTTTCCGGGACCGGTCCAGCAAGGCCTTTATTTTTGCCAACTCGGGTTTATAAAAGAATTCCTTTCCGAGGAAGTCCTCCTTGAATTGGATGACGATCGCCTCAGCTTCATGGCGTTCCTCCAGGTTGTTCTCGTTCTTCCAGCAGTGGGGAACGTCTCTGCCCACCAGCAGGAGATCCTTTGCCATAAATGTCTCGAAGTTATTGCCGACGAAGCGGGTGCCTTCGCTTTGCGTGATGCAGGTGAGTTCACATTCCGGGTGAAAGTGGTAGGGGGTATCGAAATGGTGCGAGCGGATCTTCTTGCACATAAATGAATTCCCTGCATCTGCGTTCACCTGCTCAAAATGAGTTTTCATAGTCATGTATTTTACGCCCGTGGCGACGGGTGTTCCTGATCATTTGCACCGCTAAAATTATTTAATAAGTTCTTTCCCGCAAAAAAAATCGTCGAACAAATGACTTGAGGTCGGCGGTTTTGGCGTGGCAAAAAAGTATAATATTCGGGTAATATGGAGGAAGATTGTTTGGCAGCGGGGACTTAATTTAGTCATAAGTTTTATGAGCCGAATGGATAGTTGTGTCAACAATCGATTGCCTACGCGGGGAAATGTCGAATTTTATCGGGACAATGGATACCTGATCGCCCCAGCCTTGTTTTCCCACGCCGAGATCAGCCAATTAAGAAAGGAAACAGCTGAAATATTCCGGGGGAAGAGAGGAACGCTCGACGGGTTGTTGCCCGTTAGCGAAGGGTTGACAGACGAGGAAGTGTTGAAGCAGTATGTGGCCGTACATTTCCCGCACAAGATCTCGCCTGTGATCCGGGAATATCTGACTCACCGGGGCGTTACGACCGTCCTGAGCCATATTGTAGGCCCTAATGTTAAATGTATGCAGTCGATGTTGTTCGTCAAAGGACCGGGAAAGGCCGGCCAATCCTGGCACCAGGATGAATATTATATCCCGACGCGGGATTGCTCACTGGTCGGCGTCTGGATCGCGATAGACGACGCTACCATAGAAAATGGCTGTTTGTGGATTGTGCCGGGATCGCACAGGCCTGCCTGGATCCGGCCAAGGGTCAGTAGCAACAACCCGGAGTATGCTGACCCCGACACTGTCGATGTATCCGGGTATGGGAGCGAGGATCTCGTACCCGTTGAAGTGAAAAGCGGTTCGGTAGTGTTCTTCAACGGGTATACCCTGCATAGCAGCTTGAGGAATAAGACCGCGACTGGCTTCAGGATGGCCCTGGTCAACCACTATATGAGCGCGGAGTCCATGTTGCCCTGGAGTCAGGATGGAAAGCTGCCCCCGACAGAGGATCTGCGGGATATTTTACTCGTGGAAGGTCACGACCCTTACGCATTCAAAGGAACGGTGGATGTGAACAAGCCGTTCCTGCGGCCGGATGCAAATAGATTTGGCGACGGCAGGGAGGAAGGTCATTGACGGCCGGCTGAGGGTAAGCGCACGGCTTCGCGGGGGAAAAGAAGTTTTTAATAAGATTATTGCAACTCCAACGGCCGATTTCCGGTCCTATCCGGTGTGCACACCCCAAAATAGGACCATATGCTCAAAAGTTTTCTGCGGATCGCCTGGCGAAACCTCCTGAAACACGGGACATCGTCGGCCATCAATATCGGCGGTCTCGCCATCGGCCTGGCGACCAGTATCCTCGTATTGCTCTTTGTGTTGAACGAGTTTGGCTATGACCGGTTTCACCAGCATGTGGCCGACCTTTACCTGTTGATGAAAAACCAGCAGGAGGCGGACGGGGTTTCGACCGGCCGGGCAAGCGCGGGGCCGATCGGGGCCGCGTTGAAAAAGTCCTTTCCGGAGGTCGTTAATTCGGCGCGGGTCGCGGGCACTTCCACCGTCGCCAGAATCGGCGACAAGACCGTCGAGCTTGACGGTATCTTCGCGGACACCGCCTTCTTTTCCATGATGACCTTTCCGGCGGTAATTGGGGACCCCGGCGCTGTGCTTCGCGGAGGGTCGGGACTGATCCTGACAGAAACGGCGGCAAAGAAGTTGTTCGGGGCGGCGGGCATTGCCATGGGCAAGACCCTTGTCGTCGATGACACGGTCGCCGTGCGGGTAGAGGCGATCGTGAAGGATCCGCCGGTCAATAGCACGATAAGGTTCGGGTTCGTGCGAGCGTTTGGAATGTTTGAGGCCCGAAACAGCTGGCTGCGGAAATGGGATGACAACCGGATTGAGACCTGGCTGCTGTTGAAGCCGGGGACAGATCTGGCGTCGTTCGGCAGAAAGGCCACCGCGATGCTTCAGGCACGCAGCA
>DATNBP010000005.1:0-9935 GCA_035572015.1 Puia sp.
CGCCATACCCCCTCCATAATTACGATCCCGACACCACCCCTCGGCTCCTTCGACCCGCTCCCCTCTCGTCGCCGGGACGCCGCAGCAACCAACCTCGCGCCAGCCACCCCGTACCTCAACCGCCTGGCCAGCCACCCGTACCTCAACCGCCCCGCCGCCCGCCGCCAACCCACCCCCGATGCGCGCACCACTCCGGATTGGCTCAAAACAACTAATTTTGCAGATGGTAAAGAACTACCCCCACAAGACAAACAACGCCGTTTCCGTCTCCTCGGAGGTAGGCCGACTCCGCCGGGTCCTCGTCCACAGCCCCGACAGTGGCCTCGGAAAGGTCGTCCCGTCCAAAGCTCAGGACTGGTTGTTCGAGGATATCGTTCACCTGGATACGATCCGCCGGAAGGAATACGACTTTTACACCAAAATACTGCTGTACTTCCTTGACCCGGCCAAAATCCGGGGCCAATTGGCCGTGATCGATGACCCGAAGAACGAGCGGGCGTTCTACAAACCTGGCGACCGGCACTTTTTCAGCTCTGAAAAGGTGGTGGAGCTCCAGTGGCTGCTCGCCGACATACTCACCAGCCAGGAGATCAGGCTGAAACTCGTCGCCTCGGTCTGTGCCATCGAAAATTGCTCGTATGATACCGAAAAGGACCTGCTCCAGCTGGAACCGGTCCGGCTCGCCAAGACTTTCATCAGCGGCTCCATGAGCGACGACCGGATGCTGTTCGCCCCCATTCCCAACTTTATTTTCACGCGCGACATCGGCATCGTCATCAATCAATACGTTTTGCTCAACAAGCCGGCCAAAAAGGCCCGGACCCGGGAAGCGCTCCTGGCCAAATACATCTTCTTCAACCACCCTCTCTTCGCAGAGTACCAGGACAAGATCATCGAGCTTTCCGATACCCACCACCATTTTCTGCTTCCGCGGGAAGGCGACGACCACAAGGTTACCCTCGAAGGCGGCGACGTCATGGTGGTCAGCAAAGACCATCTCCTGATCGGCGTCAGCGAGCGGACCTCCCTCGAAGCGGCACACCAGGCCATCAACGTCCTGTTTGAAAAGAATGTGGTTAAAAAGATCACCATCATCCGGATCCCGAAAAAGCGGGATTATATGCACATCGATACCATCTTTACCCAAATCCGGCGAAATGTCTGGATCCTTCTCGGCACCTTCTCTACCAAGTCCATGAAACGTGAAAGTGCGGACGAGGTCAAGCGGATACTCGATACCACAAAAAAGGAAGACAAGCTGAAGATCATCCAATTCCGGAAAAAGGATCCGGGCAACCCCGAGTATTTTGATAACCTGGAGGACCTGTTGACGGATATCAGCCGCAACGATCTGGAAGCCACGGAAAAAGTAAAATTCATCTATTCGGGCAACAACGAATTTCCGTTCGACGCCCGGGAGCAATGGACGGACTCCTGCAACTTGCTGGCCTTGAAAGAAGGCGTGGTGCTGGGCTACGACCGCAACGACAAGACGGTGGAAGCCTTTAGGGCTGCCGGGTTCGCCATTGTCCACGCCGAACAGCTGATCGGAGAATTTGAAAAGGGCGCCGATCCGGATGACCTGGAGAACACCGTCATTCTTATGCCGTCCGCCGAGCTTTCCCGTGCAAGGGGTGGCTTCCACTGCATGAGCCTGCCCCTTCACCGCGACGCACTCTGAATCAACGCCGATGCAAACGACTTCACATATTCTGATGATCCGGCCGGTGAACTTCAGCTTCAATGCTGAAACTGCCGTCAACAATGCCTTCCAGTCCGCCCCGACCAAAGACGCGCAGCGCCGGGCCCTGGGGGAGTTCAACGACTTTGTCGCTGTCCTCGGCGACAACGGGGTGGATGTCATAGTCGTCGACGATACGCCCGAACCCTGCACCCCCGACTCCATCTTTCCCAACAATTGGATCTCCTTTCATGAAAAAGGCCTGGTTTGCCTCTATCCCATGTTTGCCGCGAACCGCCGGCTGGAAAGGAACCCGGGCGTCCTGCAACGGCTCGGCCAAGAGTTCCGCATCGACCGGACACTTGACCTCAGCAGCTACGAAAACCGGGGCTTATTCCTCGAAGGAACGGGCAGCATGGTTCTCGACCGCGACAATAAGATCGCCTATGCCTGTCTTTCACCCCGCACCGACAGGGAAGTGCTCGGGGTGTTCTGCCGGGAGGCCGGCTATTCCGCCGAACTGTTCACCGCGGTCGACGACCGGGGAATGGCCATCTATCATACCAACGTATTGATGTGCGTCGCCGACCGGTATGTTGTCGCTTGTCTCGATTCCCTGCCCGTGCCCGAAGAGCGGGATCATTTTGTCCGAACCGTTCAGAAAAGCGGCAAAAAGTTGATCCCGATCACCATGTCCCAAATGGACCACTTTGCCGGCAATATGCTACAGGTCAGGAATGCCGCCGGAGAATCGCTGCTGGTCATGTCGTCACAGGCGTTTGAGTCCCTATCGGCCGCCCAGCTGGAAGAATTGACCGCTTACAACAGGATTCTCCATTCCCCGCTGCATATTATCGAATCGAACGGTGGCGGAAGCGCCCGATGCATGATGGCCGAGATCCATCTCGACCCTCTCGAGCACAGGTAGAGCCATCCCGCAGTCCGTTAGAAATTATTCAAACCCACTCGGGTTTTGTTGACGGATCAAATACATTTCCCACTCCGCTTTGAAATTTGTGGTTCGCTGCAAATCCTTTACTTTTGGGACTTCGATTTGGCGAATAGCGGAATCTAGCCGACCCCGATCGGATGAACTTATAGAATTTTTACAAGTCAGATGGAAAACAAAGTCACCAAAATTGGGGTACTCACTTCCGGCGGCGATGCTCCGGGAATGAATGCCGCCATCCGTGCCGTTGTTCGTACCGGTATATATTATGGAATGGAGGTTTTCGGGATCATGCGAGGCTATAGCGGGATGATCGAGAACGATATCGTCCCCATGCATTCCAGGAGCGTGGCCAATATCATCCAGCGGGGCGGGACGATCCTGAAGACAGCCCGCTGCAAGGAATTCTTTGAACATGAAGGCCGCCAAAAGGCATACGCCAACCTGAAGAAGCTTGGCATCAACGGATTGGTCATTATTGGGGGCGACGGATCCTTCCGCGGCGCCCACAAACTGAGCTCCGAATTCGACATCCCCTGCATCGGGCTGCCGGGGACCATCGATAAGGATATCGCCGGCACCGACTTCACTATCGGATTCGATACGGCCGTGAATACCGCTGTCGAGGCAATCGACAAGATCCGTGATACGGCCGACGCCCACGACCGTCTCTTTATCATCGAGGTCATGGGCAGGGATGCCGGGTATATCGCGCTGCATAGCGGAATTGCTACGGGCGCCGAGAACATCCTTATCCCGGAAAGAAAGACCGATATCGAGGAACTGGTCAATTCGCTGATGGAAAAGGAACGGCGGAAGAAGCTGGTCAACCTGATCGTGGTGGCCGAAGGTGACAATTTCGGCGGCGCGGACGACGTGGCGCGGGTGGTCAAGGAACGCGTCCCTACCGTCGATACCAGGGTTTGCGTGCTGGGGCATATCCAGCGGGGCGGAGCTCCTTCCTGCATGGATCGCCTGATCGCCAGCCGCATGGGATACTCCGCCGTGGAATGCCTCCTCGAAGGGCGCCACAACGTGATGGTAGGTATCGTCAACAACCGCATGCACTACACTCCGCTCGAAAAGGCAGTAAAGGCAAAGCAGAAGATCAGCGAAGACTGGCTTAAAATCATAAAAATACTGGCATCCTAAAAACCCTTGTAAATGAGCAAAAATCTATCGAAGTACCTCTATACCGACATGGACAAACAGGCCGGCCTGCAGCACACTTTCCACAAGACCAAGATCGTCGCCACCGTCGGACCCGCCTGCGACACGTATGAGAAACTCCTCGAGCTCGTCAAGGCGGGTGTCAACGTTTTCCGGCTCAATTTCTCCCATGGCGACCATGAGGGAAAGGCGAAGATCATCGAACATATCCGCAACATCAACCTGACGGAACCCTATAATATTTCGATCCTCGGCGATCTCCAGGGACCCAAACTCCGGGTCGGCGACATCAAGGACGGCAGCCTGACCATCGCGCCCGGCGATATTCTTACCTTTACTTCCCGGGAAAAAGTGGTCGGCACCAAGGAGAAGATCTATGTCTCCTATCCCAATCTCCACCACGACGTCCAGCCCGGCAACAAGATCCTCATCGATGACGGCAAGATCGAGGTGGTGGTCGTCAGCGTGGAAGAGAACGGCGACGTCAAGGTAGCGGTTACCTATGGCGGCGTCCTTTTGCCAAAAAAAGGCGTGAACCTCCCCGATACAAAGATTTCACTGCCTGCCCTCACCGAAAAAGACATTCTCGACCTCGCTTTCATCATCGAACAGAAACTCGACTGGGTCGCGCTCTCTTTTGTCCGCAAGGTGGAGGATATCATCGACCTCAAGAGACGCCTTGCCGAGAAAAAGAGCGTGTCGAAAGTGATCGCCAAGATTGAAATGCCGTCCGCCATGGAGGACCTCCGCAACATCGTCAACCAATCCGACGGCGTGATGGTGGCCCGCGGCGACTTGGGCGTGGAATTGCCCGTCGAAAAGGTCCCGATGGCCCAGCGCGAGATCATCCGGAAATGTATCCACCGCGCGAAACCTGTTATCGTAGCTACTCAGATGATGGAAAGCATGATCGACCGCGTCAAGCCGAACCGGAGCGAGATCACCGATGTCGCCAACGCCGTCCTGGAAGGCGCCGATGCGGTCATGCTTAGCGCCGAAACCGCAACCGGTCAGCACCCGGCCCTTGTCGTCGAGACGATGCGCAAGATCATCCTCGAAGTCGAACGCACGGAATACAATTATAACCGCGAGGAAGACCTGGTCCCTCAGCCCCACTCCCCTTCTTACCTCAGCGACGCCATTTGCTACAACGCGTGCAAACTGGCGAGGGACGCAAACGCCGACGCCCTGATCGGGATGACCCAATCCGGATACACGGCCTTCGTGCTGTCAAGTTACAGGCCAAAATGTCCGATGTATATTTTCTCCAAGGAAAAGAGCCTGATCAACCAGCTCAGCCTGAGTTGGGGTGTTCGCGCCTTTTGGTATGCGGAGGAGGAAAGCGTGGACGATATCATCCAGGACCAGCACACGATCCTGAAGGAACGCGCGTTCATCAAATCGGGCGACGTCGTCGTCAATACAGGCAGCCTGCCGATTGACGAGCACCTTCCGACCAATATGCTGAAGATTACGAAGCTGAAGTAATGGAAGGGAGCTTCGCGAGCTCCTCCTTTATTCGTCGGATCTCCTCCCCGTCTGCCATCACCATCGACTGGTCTTCCATCATTGGACCATTGATAAACTCCATGGTCGTCTGCAGGAACACCCGCGCGGAAGTATGGAACTCGATTGCACCCGTCTTTGTTGCCAGTTCCGCGATGTTGGACGCCCGCACTCCCGATCCCGGCATGATCACGATCCGGTCGTCCGCTTCGCGGACCAGCTCGTTGAGCAGCTCCGCGCCATCCACCGCCACCGGCCGCTGCCCCGATGTCAGGATCCGTTCGCAACCAATGCCGATGATCGTCTCCATGGACTCGAAAGGATTGGCCGCCCGGTCAAAAGCGCGATGAAAGGTCACCCCCATCGGGTACGCCAGGTCCACCAGCTTCGCGCAACGTTCCCGGTCGATATTTCCGTCTGCCAGCAACATTCCGATCACTACCCCGTCGCAACCCGCTTCCTTGCAGATCGCGACATCCCGGAGCATGACCTGGTACTCCTCATCGGAATACAGGAAGTCCCCTTCCCGCGGGCGGATGATCGGATATAGCGGGATCGTCAGTTTCTCCCTGGCGACCCGGATAAGCCCTGCCGATGGCGTAACCCCGCCCTCTTCCGGCGCTGTGCAAAATTCTATCCGGTCGGCGCCGGATCGTTGCGCCGCGAGCGCCGCCGGAAGGTTGAAGACGCAAATTTCCAATAACATGTCAGATCAGGTTTTTTACCGGGACCATCCGCTCTTCGTCATTGGTCTTGATCGCATAGGAAAAACCCTTTTGAAGGGCGAACCCTCCTGTTTCCCCCTTTGTATTGATGGCGATGAACGCAACCTGGATGTCTTTCGCCTTTTCCTTCTTGATCCGTGCGATGCGTTCCACCGCCGCCCGGCAGGCGGCCTCCGGCGACATTCCCTGGCGCATGAATTCCACGACCATATAACTGCCGCAAACGCGGATGACGTCCTCTCCCTGGCCTGTAGACGTAGCCGCCCCCACTTCGTTGTCAACATACAGACCGGCTCCGATGATCGGTGAATCGCCCAGCCTTCCCCGCATCTTGAATCCCATCCCGCTGGTCGTTACGCTTCCGCTGAGATTTCCTGCCGCATCCATAGCCACCATGCCGATCGTATCGTGGTTCCATTCGCCGTTGGGCAACCTGGCCGGAGCCGCTACCATATCCTGGCCGCCCCGCGAAAAAGCCGAAGGCTTTGTATTCTCGATATTGATCACTGGCTTGTATTCCGATTTCTTCAACCATTCCTTATAGGTGTGCTCCGCATCCGGGGATAACACCTGCGGCTCCAGCGGGAAGCCTTCCGCGACGGCGAACTGCTGCGCACCCTGTCCGACCAGGATCACGTGCGGCGTTTTTTCCATCACGCGCCGCGCCACCGAAATGGGATGTTTGATCCGTTCCAGCGCACCCACGCTTCCGCAGTTGAATTGATGATCCATGATCGACGCGTCTAGGGTCACGATCCCATCCCTGTCGGGGTTTGCGCCCAACCCGACGCAACAATTGATCGACGACTCGGTGACCATTACGCCGGCCTCCACCGCATCCAGCGCCGATCCGTTCCGGCTGAGCACTTTCCAGGCGCCTTTATTTGCATCGATCCCCGTATCCCAGGTCGAAATCACCACCGGCTTTCCGGTCACGGAATGGACGTTCCTTCCACCCGCCGCATAGCCCCGTTTACCTGTCAAAAAGCCGAGCGAGCCCAAAAATGAGGATTGCAAGAAATTCCTTCTGTTCACCATAATATATTACTTTTTCATAAATCGTTCTAATCTTGCCCGGACCCGCCGTCTCACCCCTTTTTGTAGCAGGGTCGTCCATCCGAACAACTTCCCCGTCCATCCCAACGCCTGTGAACTCCATGTCCAAAAGGAAAATTCATCCTGGTGCTCGACGATCTTGCCCTCCGCAAACCTGAACATCGCCTTCCCTTTGTTGACGACCCGCCTGCCGGTGGCAGGGAATACATAGGCCGCTGTCCAGGTGCAGGAGCCATAGTCCTCTTCCGCCCTGACGTCGCGAAATTCAAAGGCAAGTTCCTTTGCGCCGCTAAGCAGCATCTCCCACATGGCGCCGGGCTCGGGACCATGCAGCGGACCGAACACGGGGTCGTAGAAGAATATATCGGCGTGATAGAGCTGCACCATCGCCTTCCAGTCACGCCCTTGGAGACCGCTGTAGAAACTGCTTATCAACCGCTCTTCCGTATTCATAAAAAAAACTGCCCCGGTTAGCCGACTTTGCTCTATATTCGAATTTACCCTCACTAAAATTAACGGATTAACCATGAGAAAGCTGCTTTTTTTACTGGTTTTTTCAACCAGCATTCAATTCGTTTACTGCCAGGGCACCCCGCAGGACAGCGCCTGGATCCGTGAAAATTATATCAAGGTCGAAACCTATATTCCGATGCGGGATGGGATCCGGCTTTTCACGACAATCTACAGGCCGAAAGATACAGTGGAGAAGCATCCGATCCTCCTGACCCGCACTCCTTACTCCTGCGCGCCATATGGCGCGGACAAGTGGCGCAATTATTACAGCAGCTATCTCCGGTACTATCTGCATGAAGGGTATATCATGGTCACCCAGGATGTCCGCGGCCGTTGGATGAGTGAGGGCCAGTACGTAGACATACGTCCTTTCATCAAAGACAAGAAGTCCTCCACCGATGTCGACGAAGCCAGCGACACATACGACGCTATCGACTGGATGGTAAAAAATATCCCCGGCAATAACGGCCGTGTCGGCGTCTTCGGCATTTCCTATCCCGGCTTTTATTCGACCATGGCGGCAGCCAGCGCCCACCCCGCGCTGAAGGCTGTCAGCCCGCAGGCGCCGGTGACGGACTGGTTCATGGGCGACGACTTCCACCACAACGGCGCTTTCTATGTCATGGACGGATGGTCCTTCTATGCCAGCTTCGGCAAACCCCGTCCCCAACCTACTACCGTCGGCCCGACCGGTTGGAATTACTACACCCATGACAATTATAAATGGTATCTCGAGACCGGCGCACTGAAATATATTCTGAAGCTCACCGGCGACAGCATTGCTTTCTGGAAGGAGCTGTACGAGCACCCCAACCTCGACGCCTTTTGGAAGGCGCGCAACGCCCGCGTCGCATTGTACGATATAAAGCCGAACATGCTGGTGGTCGGCGGTCTCTACGACGCCGAGGACTGCTTCGGCGCCTGGCATGTCTACAAAGCGCTGAAGGAGCAAAGCCCCGCCACCAACAGCCACATCGTCATGGGCCCCTGGTACCATGGTCAGTGGGCCTCCAACGACGGCACGCATCTTGGCAATGTCCAATGGGGCTCCAATACCTCCTGGTGGTATCAGAACAATATCGAGATCCCGTTCTTCAATTATTATCTGAAAGGCGAAGGGACCGAACCGAAACTGGCGGCTGCGACTATCTTTTTCACCGGCGCCAACCAATGGCATCGGTTCGACCGGTGGCCGCCCGCGGGAACGCAGGACCAGGCCATCTATCTCGGGCCCGGCGGCGATCTTGCCTGGAATGCGCCGACGAAGAAGAATGATTTCAGCGAATACATCAGCGATCCTGCTCACCCGGTCCCCTATACCGACAAGGTCCATTTCTTCCGTACGCGGGAGTACATGGACGACGACCAGCGATTCGCATCCCGCCGCCCCGACGTGCTCACCTTCCGGACGCCGGTGCTGACGGAAGACCTGACCCTGGCAGGCCCGGTCACCGCGGACCTCCTCGTCAGCCTTAGCAGCACGGACGCGGATTTCGTGGTAAAAGTGATCGACGTATTCCCGGATGACTTCAATTATGCGAAAGAAGGCCCGCTGCCCGTCCGGGGCCACGACAACGGGGAAGCCTATCCGATGGGAGGGTACGAAATGCTTGTGCATGGTGAGGTCATGCGCGGCCGTTTCCGCGAAAGTTTCGAAAGGCCCGTCCCTTTCAAACCAGGAAAGATCGAAGAAGTCAGGTGGGCTATCCCAGACATCGCGCACGTCTTCAAAAAAGGCCACCGGCTGATGATCCAGATCCAAAGCAGCTGGTTCCCGCTGGTCGACCGCAATCCGCAGAAATTCGTCAACATCTATACGGCTGATGACAGTGATTTTACCAAGGAAACGATCCGGATCTGGCACGACGCCGACCACGCCTCGAAGATCATTTTACCGGTACTGAAACCATAACGCTATGAAACTCGCCCGCCTTCTGCCTTTCATCCTTCTGCTGCCGGTTTGTATACAGGCCCAGCGCAACAACTCCGAAGGAGATTTTGTCAAAAACAATTATAACAAACAGGAAGTCTATATTCCCATGCGGGATGGTATCCGGCTATATACGGTCATTTATACGCCGAAGGACAAGACGCACCCGCACCCTATCCTCATGGAAAGGACGCCCTATGGGTCGGGGCCTTACGGAGATTCGGCCTATCGCCGTTCCCTCGGGCCAAACCACGATCTGCTGCACGATTTGTACATCGTCGTCTACCAGGATGTGCGGGGACGGTATATGAGCGAGGGACAGTTCCGGGAGATGACGCCCGCGCGCAATGACCCGCACAACGCCGACAGGAAGGGCGCCGCCGCCACCCGGGTTGACGAAAGCTC
>DATNBP010000006.1:0-75992 GCA_035572015.1 Puia sp.
TACCCGTACCCCGGATCAGGACGTTGAAATTCCCGCCGGGTGATCCGTCGTTCTGCGTGACCTGCACCCCGGGTGCCCTGCCCTGCATGGCCTGTTCCAACGTCGTCACCGGTATTTTTGCGATCTGACTGGCGTCGACGCTGCTGACGGCCCCGGTCAGATCCTTGCGCCTTGCCGTACCGTAACCGATGACGACGACCTGCTGCAGACCCATATTGCTGGCGGCAAGCCGGATCGTCACCGTGGCTGCGTTTCCCACCCGGACTTCCTGGCTGACATACCCCACCGAACTCACGACCAGGGTAGCGTTGGCCGGGACGCTAAGCGAGAAGCTGCCATCCTCAGCGGTAAGGGTGCTGATATTCTTACCTTTTACCTGAATGGTCGCTCCCTGCAGGGAGCTGTCATTTTCGTTTGCTAAAACTTTTCCGGTGATGCGGTGCGTCTGGCCGGATACGGCGACCGTATTCAATAGAAAAGGAATAACGAATAGAAATACTTTGGCGGGAGAAAGGAATTTCCGGAGTGTCATAAGCAATCGCTTTGATCAGTTGATATGTTGCGGGAGCAGTCGGCGTAAAGAAAGAGTTTTAAAATTTTAGCGACGGATCACTGCTTTTCAAATTCTTTTCAAATTGTATCAATTCCCGGGATTTGCCGGTCCGCCTGAGCTTTTTTGGGCTAATTTGTGGATGCTCATGAGATACGGCCTGAAAAAAGTCAAACTGCTGGTATTGGCGGCTTCCTGTTGTTTCGGCAGGCTGGAGGCCCAGCCTTACTATTTCAATCATTACCAGGTAGAAAGCGGGCTATCCAACAATTCCGTCGAATGTAGTATCCAGGACAACGACGGGTTCTTATGGGTGGGGACGATCAACGGACTAAACCGCTTTGACGGGTACACGTTCAAGACCTTTTACAACGATCCCCGGGACAGCAATTCCATCGGCAGCAATTTTATCCGTTGCCTGTATAACGACCGACGCGGAGTGATCTGGGTTGGCACGAATAAGGGAGTCTACACCTTCAACAAAATAGAGGAGACATTCAGCCTCGTGCGGTCGTTGCCAAAGGGCAACAGCACCCAGATCATCGAAGACGGCAGGGGCTCCGTCTGGGCGATCGTAGATCAGCTCGTGTACCGGTACAACCCCGCAACCAGGCAGGTCCGTCTATACCCTATGGACGGCGGCCCGGTGGCCACCTCCATCGCATTGACGCCGGGCAAGGAGCTCTGGGTTTCCACCAGCAATGGCAACCTGCGGAAATGGCTTCCCGGCCAGGACGTCTTTTACACCGTTAGCACGTACCGGGGAAGCGGCGATTCCCTCCCGACCTCGATCGAAAAGATCTACCCGGTCAGCGACGTCAGCTTCCTGATCGGAATGAAGAAAGCCGGTGTGAAACGCTTCGATGCGCTTACAAATAAGTACAAAGAGATCATCACATATGACGCGGAGAAGACCGGGATCTTCGTCCACAGCTTTATCCAACGAAATGAAAATGAGTACTGGATCGGAACCGAAACCGGCATTTATATTTACAACAGCGTCACCGGTGCAGTTTCGCATCTCGAACGGCAATACGACAACCCTTACTCCGTTTCGGACAATGTCATCTTTTCATTTTGTAAGGACCGGGAGGGCGGGCTGTGGGTGGGAACCTACCTGGGCGGCCTGAACTACCTGCCGCAGAAGTTCGTATTCTTCGAGAAGTATTTCCCCCGGCTGACAACACCGTCGATCAGCGGTAACGGCGTCCACGAGATCTGCAAGGACCAATACGGAAATTTCTGGATCGGGACTGAAGACGCGGGGGTAAACAAATTCAATACACAAACGGGATCCTTTGTCTGTTACAAACCCACCAGCGCAAAAGGCAGCATCTCCTATCACAATATCCACGGACTGCTTGCCGTGGGGAACCGGCTTTGGATCGGGACGTATGAGCATGGCCTGGATGTGATGGATATTCCGAGCGGAAAGGTCATCCGGCATTATAATGCGGGGCCGGGGCCCCATAGTTTGAAGAACAACTTTATCGTCACCATTTATCAGACCGAAGACCACCAGATCCTCGTAGGTACCTGGGGCTCCCTCTACAAGTACGACCGCCGCAATGACAATTTTATCCCGCTGCCCCGGTTCGGCATCCACATCCAGGCCCTCCTGGAAGACGACCAACATATATTATGGTGCTGTACGCAGGGCGATGGCGTCTATTTCTACGATCCGCGCTCGGGGTATGGCGCCTTCAAGCATGACCCAAACGATGAAAACAGTTTGATCGACAACCATGTCAACGGGATCTTCGAGGACCGGCAGCACAATATCTGGTTTGCCACAGAAGGCGGCCTGTGCAAATATGAAAAGGACAGGCGGAAGTTTACGACCTACACGACGCGCGACGGCCTCCCCGACAACCTCATTTTCAAGATCCTGGAAGACGGCGACCAGAATCTTTGGATCAGCACTTCCAAGGGTCTTGTCTGCTTCGATCCGGGGCGGAAAACGATCAAGACCTACAAGAAATCCAACGGGTTGCTAAGCGACCAGTTCAATTACAATTCCGCCTTCCGCGATACCGACGGCATGCTGTATTTCGGCAGCGTCAAGGGCTTGATCCGGTTCAATCCGGCGGCATTCGTAAAAAACAATGCCATCCCGCCGGTATATATAACCGGTATCCAGATCAACAACAAGGAATACCCTGTCAACAAGGAAAGATCGCCCTTAACCGAATCCATCACGTATACACCCCGGCTGGAGTTGCCATATGACCAGTCCACGATCAGTGTCGACTTCGCGGCTTTGAGCTACACGATGCCCGAGATGAATGGGTATGCCTATAAGCTCGATGGCTTCGACCCCGACTGGACCTACCTGAAAACAAACCGGAAAGCCTACTATACCAAACTGCCGCCGGGCCATTACACTTTCCGGGTCAGGGGTTCGAACAGCAGCGGTCTGTGGAACGAGAAACAGGCGTCCTTTGCGCTGGACATCCTGCCTCCTTTCTGGGCGAGCACCTGGGCGTACGAATTGTACGCGCTGTTCGTCGTGAGCCTCGTCTACTTCACTATCCGGTATTATGTTGTCCGTGCAGGGGAAAAAAATCTGCGCAGGATCGAGCTGCTGGAAATAGAGAAAGAACGCGAGATCTACCACGCCAAGATTGAGTTCTTTACAAATGTGGCGCACGAGATCCGGACGCCCTTAACGCTGATTAAAATGCCGCTGGAAAAGCTCATGAACGACCCCGGCCGGCAGGTGGATATAAAAGAAAATCTACGAACAATGGAACGCAACACCAATCGCCTGATCGATCTCACGAACCAGCTGTTGGATTTCAGGAAGACCGAGACGAACAAGTTCAGCCTGAACTTTGTAAAGACGGACATCTCCGACCTCATCCGGGAGACCTTCTCGAACTTCCGGTTAGCGGCCGAGGAAAAGAATATTCAGTGCCGGCTGGATCTGCCGCGGTTGTCGTTGCAGGCCTTTGTCGATCCGGAGGCCGTCAAAAAGATCCTCAACAACCTCATCAACAACGCGATCAAATATGCGGACGCCAAAGTCGCCGTCCATTTGCTTCCCTTCAGCAGCGAGGACAAGGTATTCAGCATCGAGATCCGGAATGACGGGTACCTGATCCCGTTCGATCAGAAGGAGAAGATCTTTCAACCTTTTTATCGACTGAAAGAAACCGAGAAGCAGCCGGGGACCGGGATCGGCCTGCCCCTCTCCCGTTCGCTCGCCGAGCTCCACAAGGGAGTGCTGGACCTGAAAAGACCGGAAGGCGGCATGAACGTCTTTTCGCTCGTGCTGCCGATCCACCAGGACCAGGAGTTCGTGCTGCAAAATGACGAAGTTCCGGCATCGGTCGAGGACAACACCATCCCGGAGGACGGCATCGATCCGTCAAAGCCGACCATTCTTTTCGTTGAGGATAACAAGGATATCCTCGATTTTATCGCAAAGGAGCTGCAAACCGACTACACCGTGCGCCGGGTACTGAACGGCAAACAGGCGCTCGAGATCCTCGACCAGGAGAATATCCAGATGATCATCAGCGATATCATGATGCCGGTCATGGACGGCCTGGAATTGTGCAAGGTCATCCGGACCAACCTCGAATACAGTCATATCCCGATCATCCTGCTCACCGCAAAGAACTCACTCGAAACCAGGATCGAGGGGCTGGAAGTGGGTGCGGACGCTTATATTGAAAAGCCTTTCGCACTGGAGCACCTGAAAGCCCAGATCTCCAACCTCCTTTCCAACCGGGCGAATATAAAGGACTATTTTGCGAGTTCGCCGCTTGCGCCCATCCGGAGCATGGGATATTCAAAGGCAGACAAGAACTTCCTCGAGCAGCTCGACGCGATCGTACACCAGAACCTGACGAATATGGATATCGACGTCGAGAATCTGGCCCGGTTGATGAATATGAGCCGGGCAACCTTCTATCGCAAAGTAAAAGCCCTGTCAAACCTGACGCCTCATGGGCTGGTCAACATCTCGAGACTGCGCAAAGCCGCGCAACTGCTTGCCGACGGCGATTACAGGGTCTATGAAGTGGCGAACATGGTCGGCTACACGCTGCAGTCCAATTTTGCCCGCGACTTCCATAAACAGTTCGGGATGACCCCGACCGAATACGTGAATAGCATGAAGCAAAAGCAGGTGTAGGGACCCTGAAACCGCCTCCGCCCCGCCTCGCCGCCACCTCCGCCTTCGCGCGCGGAGCCACGCCGCCACCGCCGCCGCGACGCATCCGCCTATTGCTGCTTGTGATAATTGAACATCCATCGGATCCCAAACCTATCCAAACAGGTACCCCAATACGCTCCCCAGAACATATCCTGCGGCGCCATGATATCCGAGCCACCGGCAGACAAAGCCTTAAAAATGCGGTCGGTTTCTTCTTTGCTGTCCGGTTCGAGACAGATCGTCGTGTTGTTGCCGACCTTCAGCTTGTGGCCGGCCGACTCCAGCATGTCCGTTCCCTGGATCATCGTGCCTCCGAGGATGGGAAGCGCGATGTGCATTATGGCATTTTTCTCTTTGTCAGGAAGTGCCGGCATCCCCGGTTGGGCCGGTATGTCAGACATCCGGGAAACGGGTCCGGCGAATTCAGTTTTGAAAACAGATTTGTAGAAGGTAAAGGCTTCTTCGGTATTGCCCTGAAAATTCAGGTAGATGGATACTCGTCCCATATAATTTCGCTTTAGTTGATGGGGTAAAAGTCCGGATTTTTTCCCAAATGCACAGGCGGTTATTCCGACAAGTTTGAGGCTGAATGCGACAGATTCCGTGTAAGTTTGGCGAATGAAAGCTTTCTCTCTCTCACTGCTGGTATGTCTGGCGGTAGCTTCCAGGGCGCAAATTGCCCCGCAGGCGCCACGCATCGTCAACGTCGTAAATTTTATCCGGCTGCTGGAGCCCAGGGATTCGGCGATCACGGAAGATATATTGTTCCGGACGGTCCAGCATCAGATTGCGCTGATGCGCCGGTACCGGCTTCCGGGCACCTTCCTGCTGCAATACGACGCGCTGATCGATCCCCGTTATCAGCGACTGATGAAGACGCTGCCGCGCGACAGCTTCGAGATCGGGGCCTGGTGGGAACTGCCGCAACCACTGGTGGAACGCGCGGGACTGAAATGGCGGGGCCGGTATCCGTGGGACTGGCGCGCCAACATTGGATTTTCCTCCGGTTACACGCCCGAAGAAAGAGAAAAGCTGGTCGACGCGTATATGCAGGAGTTCAGGCGCATCTTCGGATATTACCCTGCGTCCGTCGGGTCGTGGTTCATCGATGCGCATAGTCTCGCGTACATGTCCTCCAAATATCATATTGTCGCCTCCAGCAATTGCAAGGATCAATATGGTACCGACGGATATACCCTGTGGGGCGGGTATTGGAACCAGGCCTATTATCCAAGCAAGGACAATTCCTATATGCCGGCGCAGGATTCCGCACATCAGATCCCGGTACCAATCTTCAGGATGCTCGGCAGCGATCCGATCCGGCAATACGACAATAGGCTCGGAAGCGCGCGACAGGGAGTGGTCACGCTCGAGCCCGTCTACCGGTTCGGCGGCGGAGATTCCGCGTGGGTACATTGGTTCTTCAACACATTTACCTCAGACCCTGACCTGGGTTTCAACTATGCACAGGCCGGACAGGAGAACTCATTTACCTGGAAAGCGATGGCCAGGGGGCTGGAGCTCCAATTTCCGCTGATCGCGAAGCTTCGGGCCGCCGGCAAGCTCCGGGTTGAAACGCTGGCTGCCTCGGGGCGGTGGTTCCGGTCGAAATACCGGTTGACCCCCGCCACAAGCTGGACGGCATTGAAGGACATCGACGGCGGCGACAAGCGAACGGTCTGGTACGACAGCCGCTACTATCGGGTCAACCTGCTCTGGGAAAATGGGAATTTGCGTATCAGGGACATCCACCTGTTCGACGAACGTTTTCCTTCCCGATATGAGCAAACGCCCGCCACTTCCGACGAATGCCGTTTTTTCACGCTGCCGGTGGTGGACGGCTACCTGTGGAGCAAACCGGGGACGAAAGCCGGGCTGCGCGTGAAAGCGGTGGTCGACGGGAAAGTGGTGCAGGTCACGGGGGGCGAACCCGCGGTGTTGAAGGCGGCGAATTCGGAAATGCTAATCCGCTGGCCATTGAAGACGGTCGCCGGCAACCTGGAGGTCCATCTGCAGGAGGACGGCTTATCCATCCGGCTGCAGTCGGCACAAGCGCTGGACTGGTTCCTCGAACTGAATACCGCCGATAGTGTGTCGCTGCCCTTCCAATCCATCAAGCCCGGCCTGATCGTTTGCAAATTTGAAGACATGCGGTACCAGGTCAGGGTGGAGAAAGGTGCTGCAATTTGCCCGGCCCACGCCGCAGTCCTCCAAATCCGGCCTTCGGACAACGCCATCGCCCTCGGTTTCCGGTCGCACGATAGACGGCAGGCTGCCGGCGCCGGACATTGAGGGACGGCAGAGGGATTACATCAATGGGAATGTCACCTGCCGTAAAATGGTGCTACCCATGGGGGTCAGCCAGATGCGGGCATTCGTCTTCGTCTCTGGGTCGAAGAGCGTGACCTCGAACCGGCTGTCCCCGGAGTGTTCGACGGGGCCTCCTTTGTATCGGTAAATAACGAGGTTGGCAGGCCGGTAATAATAGTCATAAAAACCGGGCAGCGCATATCGTTTCGTAATCTCGGCCCTCGCCGGAATAGCGTGCGCCAGGACCACCGGGCCATAACTGAAGTAGGCCGCGCTGTCCCGGTCGTAGTGGACGACTGGTTCGGCATACAGCCGGAAGTGCAGCGTCTCACCCGGCTGCCAGGTCCGCGTGATCAGCAAAAAGCCGTCCTTTTCGATATAAGGATAGCTGGCGAATTCACGGGTAGCCCATGCAGGCTTGCGGATCGCCAGCGTAAACTTGACAGGACGAACGGCATCGATCTGGAACTCGAAGGAAAGGTCGTTTGGATAATCGGTCTTTTCAGTTATCGAGAGGGGCGTCCCCTGCCAGCTGGTGCTGACGCGGCACGGCCCAAGAAGGGTGGCGACCAGCCCGGTGCTGCTGCGCATCCACATGCTTTGCGTAAAATAAGGGGCGATGCGGCCCGCATTCGGAGCGCAACAAACCGCGACGTCCTGGTGCACAGGAGAATATTTGTACCGGGTTTGACGGGAATTGCTGCTGTCCCCGTTGCGGCCGCCGGTCATGTAGTAGGAGTTGTCGGTTTTCAGGTAGGCGATACAGGAAGCGTCGGGGTCGCGCGCGCCCTGGGCGGCGTTGTAGAACAACTGTTCGGCCCTGTCGCCGAATTCCGCATTTCCCGTTTTTGCGAGCAGGTCTGTATAGCCGTTGGTCAATTCCTGCAGCGAACAGTATTCATACCCCGTGCGCGTCGCATCGCCCGCACGGCCGCCGATCCACTCATCCCCGGCGGGAGCGCCGGAGGGAGTGATTTCCGCAGAAATCTTTTTAAGGTAGTCCTGCAGGGCTGCCAGCAACGCGGGGTTCCCGGAAGCGTAGGCTGCCGCGGCAATGGCGCGAAGGTGCTCGTAGGTATGAACGCCGTGGCCCTGCAAATGATAAGCGGGATCGATCACCTTGCCGTATTGGGCGTCCTCATGAAGTGTTGCGGCGGAAAAATCTTTGTAGAGGAACAGCGCATAGTCGAGATAGACCGATCTGCCGGTGATCCGATAGAGCGACTCCAGTACGTCTGTCAGCATCAGCCCGTGCGACAACCCGCCCACATCGGGGGTTTTGGAAACGAAAGGGTGCGCGGAAGCGGCGGGATAGTGCCGCATCACGTCGGCTACCGCTCGTTCTACCGACGTCAGGACGGTAGCGTCCCGGCTGTATTCGTACCAGGCCAACAGGCCGCGGAGCAGCGTGGTCTTTGACCACAACTCGCCGTTCTCCCCATCGAAATGATACCGGAGATCCTTGTCGTAAATGCCAAGATAACCGTCTGCGTCCTGGGTGGCGAGAATGGCGCGGACATACGCTTTTGCCCGGCCCATCATATCCGTATCTTCCGCCAGGATCGCCGACCGGATAAACCCGTCCCGCCAGTTGCCCTGCGTTTCGCTGTTCCACCATAGGTACTGCACCGCTGCGGCAGGGTCGCCGCCGGCCAGCACGCCAACATCTTTTTTTCTGACGTCGCGGGTAAGCCGGTCGCGACCAAAGATCTGGTCCCTAAGGATGAGGCCCGGCGCGAGACTATCCAGATGACCCGTGAAGCCGCGCAGGTTCTCGCGGATCTGATCTTTCAACCACCCTTCCGGGCGAACGGCGCCAAATGGCAGGGGGCTGAACGTTTCCGCGCGTCGACCGTCGATCGCAAAAGGAGACGGATCCGCGTTGGGGGCGGTGCCTGACAGGGGTGGTGGCGGGGCAACCCCTAAGGAAAGCCCCGCCGTCAACACGATCGAAAGAAAGAACCACCTCATGTGTAGTAAAAGCGTTTTGGTCAATTTTCGAATAACACCGGGTTTCGCGCCGTTCTGATCGGTTCACCTACCGTGGCGCCGGGGCACCAGCTGTTCCAGTCGTTGACCTGGTTGGGGTTCTCCGGCTGTTTCAACACCATATCCTTATCCATGTAGATCATGGTCATCACTTTTCGCATCTGCCGGGTTTTGTTGGCGCCCGCGCGATGATAGAGCCAGCCATTATGAAAACTAACCTCTCCGAGGCTGAACGGCTCGACGATGTGGGCATATCCTTTTTCCAGAAGTGCCCTTTCCAGCACCTGCTGGCTTTCATCACTGATCTTCAGGTCGCGTCCCGTGGAAAGATGGTTGCTGCCCGCGCTGAATTCGAGCGGCCCCATGGGAAGCGGCGTCTCTTGCAGGGGTATCCAGACGGTAACGGTCCTGTCGGTGGCGAGCGGCCAGTAATACTGATCCGCGTGCCAGGGTGTCTGGCCACCTCCGGGTTCTTTGTAGAGGGCCTGGTCATGATAGAGCCTGACCCCCTTCACCTCCAGCAGTTCCGCTGCGATCCTCGCCAGCCGTTCGCTGAAGACGATCTCACGGACCGGAGCGGACTGGATCCAGATATTCATGATCTGAAGAAAGGCCTTTCCATACGTGTCGCGTTCCTCCATCGGGAGGTGTTGGGTGTTCAGGCGGTGGACCTCGCTGGTTATCGTCTCATCCATGTACCGGATCGTATCCGGTCTGAGTACATTCCGGAGCTTGATATAGCCGTGCTCACGGAAAAAGGCGATCTGGGCCGGCGTGAGCGGATAATGCTGCGATAGGTCCTTTTTGATATCGGGTGTCATGTTCATTTGAATGGCGATTGAATGATCCAAATACCTGTTCCGAATGGGGGCAAACTGAAATGCATTGTATTATTGCCGTCGGTTCCCACTGCGTTCCCAAAGACCTTCGTGGCCGGCCCGGAGGATGTTTGAATCGTTGCCTGCTGAGGCTCGGCAGACAGGTTGACGGCCAGCCAGGCTGTGGTGGCGCCGGACCTGCGGGCCCAGGAAAAAATGAAAGGATTGTCGTTACCCAAAGCGAGGTACCGGCCGGTCTCCAGGACGGGATTGGTCCTCCGGAAGTTCAACAGCCGGCGGTACCAGTTCCAAAGGGAGCCGGTATCCGGACGCTCTTCCTGCAGCGAAATCCCGTCAAAGGCCTTGTCATTCGTACTGTCCCACCAAGGGCCGGTATTCTTGTACCAGAACGCCATTCCCTTACCTGAATCGGTGGCATACCACTCGAAGGCTTCGCGGCGCGGGATGTCATTGGCGTCGGTCGCTCCAAACCGGTTGTTGCCCCCGGCACCATACATTCCCAGTTCCTGGCCGTAATAGATGGAGGGGATCCCACCCAGGAGCAGATTCAGGACGGCCCCTACCCGTTCCCTGCCCGGATCCCGCTTAACGCGGCTGGCAAAGCGGTCCATATCGTGGTTCTCTATGAACACGACTTGTTCTTTGCCCGCCGGAAGTTGGCCGAGCGTCGTGTCCGCGGCGCGTTCGAGTTGGGTTTTGTCGAAGGAATTGATCGCCATCGCCAGACGGAAAGCAAATACCCGGTCGACGGTGGCACGGCTAAAATAATCGAAGCCAAAGGAACCCCAATTGGCTTGCTCCGCCACAAAGGTCAGCTTCGGGTTGACCCGCTTGAGTTTGGCGATGAGCGGCGACCAGAAACGGCTGAATAGTTCCGTGAGCCTCGGATTGCCGTCGAGATCGTCCATCGCGTGGTCGAGGCGGAAACCATCGACGCCGTCGTCGAATTTGCCATCCCCGTTCGGATCCGCGAAGAAGGAAAAAAGCTTTTCGTTGGCAGCCAGCACCCCCGGGTCACGAAGATTGACCGTCGCGACCTTTCTGCTGTCGCCGTTGTACCCCTTCAGTTCGGTGATGCCCCAGATGATCGGGCTGGGTTTCAGATGCCGGGAGTCGTCAAAAAGCAGGAAGTTCCGGTCCGGGGATTGCAGGTGCCCGACAGCGGATCTCCACCAGGGATGCCGGTCGGTCACATATTGCGTCTCCATGTCGATGTACAGTTTCATCCCGCGGGCGTGGATCGCCCTGGCAAGGGCGGTGAAATCGCGCATCGTGCCATAGGCGGGATCGATTGTCGCCCAATCGTCCGCGAAGTAGTTGTGATAGAAAGCAGACGAATAAAGGGGCGTCAGCAGGACCGAAGTGACACCCAGCTGTTGCAGGTAGTCCAGTTTCGACCGAAGCCCCGGGAGGTCGCCATTCGCATCCCCGTTGGCATCATAAAAACTCCGTTCAAAAACATGATAAATGACCTCGTTTCCCGCAGGATTTCCCTGGGCCCGGACGCCGCCGGCAAATACCACAGCCAGGATGAGGTTGAGCAAGGCCTTTTTTGTCACTTCAATGGTATTGAGCAGTCTTGCAAACCTACCGAAGGCCCCACCCAAAATGCGACACTAAACAGCCATAAACCGGCACTATATTGACAAAAACATCTTAAATTAGGCGCCAAAACACAATTTTTGTGCGATGAAGGCCCTTTTCGAGGACATTGTGAGCAAACGCGGGACGGATTCCTATCTGGCTTACCGGTATGAAAGCGCGTCCTTCCCTTTTCTCTGGCATTATCATCCCGAATACGAACTGACGCTGATCCTGGAAGGCTCGGGCGAGCGACTGGTCGGAGACAGCCATGAATATTTTGTTGCCGGGGACCTCGTCTTGTTGGGGCCGGACTTGCCGCACACCTGGACGAGCGAGGTCCCGTCGGCGGCCGTCGTGATCCAGTTTGCCGATAATTTTATCGCGCCCTTGGTCCAGTATCCGGAGTGCGACCGCATCCGGCAACTGCTGACCCGGGCGTCGCAGGGGCTTTCCTTCCCGGCGGCGGCAGGCGTTCAAAAAGCGATCCGCGAATTGCCGGGGTCCAGGTCCGTCGCGCGGATCACAAGTCTCCTGGAACTGCTCCACGCCCTTTCAGAGACCGGCATAGGGGAAAGACCGCTCGCATCGCCGTATTTTCAACCGGCGGCGGGTAAGAAGAGCGAGGGCCGCATCGGGAAAGTCTTCCAATACCTGCACCTGCATAGTTCCGAAACCCTGCCCCTTCACGAGATCGCCGCGCAGATCAATTTGTCCGAAAGCGCATTTTGCAAATTTTTCAAACGGACGACAGGCAAGACCTTTTCGGACTACCTATCGGAGATCCGGATAGGGCACGCCTGTCATCTTTTGAGCGAGTCTGACGAAACCATCGCTGAGATCGCCTATCGGTCGGGGTTCGACAGCCTTACCTATTTCAACCGGATGTTCCTGCGCAAGAAGGGCGTCCGGCCGGGCGAGTTCAGAAAGGCGCTTATCGCAGCCCGAAAATGATCGCTACCTGATCAATAGGTAGGACAGGTTACCGGGCGAAGGAAAAAAGGCTGTCGGCCAGGTCAGTCCCGATCGCCGCTGCGTCCCAAAAGGAATGAGCTACGAATTGGCCGCGGGCGTTCTTCGTAGCGATACCCATCCGGTAAGTCCCTTTGGGGATACTGTCGGTGAATGCCAGGAAATTGACTCCGACGTTCCGGATTTGCAGTCCGGGAAATACGGCGTTGACGTCCGGCCGGTCAAACGGGCGGGCATGCGCCCAATAGAACTTGTTTCCGGAGCTCAGGGTTATGTACAGCGAATCTCCTGAATATCGCGCCGTCGAATCCATCGCCCAGCCGCTGATCGATAGATAATCCCTGCCGACCCGGACCGTCTCCATATTGTAATGCAGCGTCCCGCTGTCCAGATGAGGCTTGTTGCGAGGCGCGGTGAATTGCGACTTCGTTCCGCTCGCCGCTCTTGCGCTGTCGATGGTGATGGCATGGGCTGCGTCCAGCTTCTTCGTCATGGCATCCAGCACCGGATCCTTCACTCCCGGCGAATATAGAAAATAGCATCCGTCCAGATAGTGCAGGCCCAGCGCACCGGTCTGTATCGCCAGCGAAAAATTATCCAGGGATGGGTCTCCGTTCAGATACAAAGCCCGCGGCGATACCTGCCCGGAATAGAGCTTGCGCAGAAGACTGTCGCCGAATTGACGCATGGCGCGCGAATCTGCCCGGGGTACATAAGCAAGATCGATGGGTTTCCCGGCTTTTAGCGCCAGGAAGCAAAAGTCCTGGTAGGCCATATTGCGGATCGGTGGCGGTTGGTACGCCGGTACGCTCACCACCACATCGAACCGGCTCATGAGGCCGAGCCATGCCGCGTTGTCCATGGGCGGCATGTAGGGACCGTGCGGCAAATGCCGGTCTCCCAGCAGCGCCCGGACGTCGACGACCTGCGCGACGAAGGCCAAGGCAACCATGGTCGTCGCAATGGCCGGACGGATCCGCAGCCGGGCAATGCTCAGGATCGCCGCGAAAATGATCAGGTAATAGGGGAGCCAGAAGAAACGCGCGCTGGCGCGGAAGACTTCGATGAGCCGGACAAACAACCCGGGTACCGGAATGCGAAGCAGCACTTTGTCATTGTACGTGAAAACCAGCGGGATCGCGATCAGCGCATACAGGATGGCAAGGACGAGCAGCGGGATCAGTCTTTTGTCCACCCACCCAGGTCTATCGTCCACCCACGCCGGCGTCGCGGTTCGGCCGACCCCGCGCTGCCGGACGAATCGGTACGCCGCACCGGCGAAGAGAATGGCCGCCAGAAGGAATATCCCGAGCCCCAGGTACATATACCCTTCATATTGATGCGGGCTGACCCATGGCAGTCGCGGCAAAAAGGAAGAATAGCCGAAGGAATTGAACAACGCGTTCAGGTTCATCGCATATAAGCCAAACGCACCGCCGACCCCCAGGTCTTCCTTTTTACCGAACTCGATCATCCCCGTCAGGTACCACAACAGCAGCACCGTGAAAACGGAGACGCCGAGGTAGGCGACCAGACGCTTCCAGTGCAGCCGCTTGTCGACCAACCAGAGTTTCGCGGGGGTGGCGGCGGTAAAGCCGAGGACCATCCAGCATATATAGGGGTTCACCATCGCGCTGACGGCTAGCAGAACCAACTGGTAACCCAGCATTCTGTTCACTGGCCGGTTCTCCAGGAAATAGACATAGATACAGGCGATCAGGAGCCAGTGTGCACACAAAGCCGGATGCATTCCCCGGTACACCAGCACCGGATTGGTCGTCACGAACAGCGCAGCGAGCAGGGCGATAGCCCAATTGACGCGGAAACGTCTGCACAGCGCGATTGTCCAATACGCCGCCAGCAGGTGACAGGTGAAAAGCCAAAGACCAAAATACTGAAAATCGGCTGGCAGGGCCCGGCCGAAAAGTTTGAAAAAGATCGCCAGCAGGGGAATAGAGTCGGTGAATCCTACATTCGTTCCCGCGGGGTAGTTGTACCCCGTGACCTTTCCAAGCGGAAAGGACCAGGGCTCGTTCTTATAGAATGCCCAACCGAGATAGTGCGTGCCCCAATCGTGCCGGGCGCTCATCAACCAGTCGATATTGGTGGGCAGCAGGGTCCGAAGTCCATAATGGAGCTGATAGAATATGACCACGGCAGCGGTTGCCAGGGTCCAGTAGATCCAGTTCTTTGTCCAATGGCTGGTCATGGCAATTTCCAGATAGCTGTCAGTGTCTTACCCAACCTGAAATCGAACACGGGATCCGCCACCCGCGAAACCGGGATGAGCCATTTGTTCCAGAATCGGATCTGATCCAGTCTGGGATGCGACTGTTTTAAAATCAACTTGTTGACCAGCGAGGCCATCAGACCGGCGGCGTCGAGATAACGCATCCTGACCAGTTTCATTCCCGGCGGCGCCGCGGCGGTCAGCATCTTCCGGTCATAGCGCCTGAAATGCCCGATGGCGCGATCGAATTCATTGTAGAGGTACTGATGCGCCGGTACAAGCACGATCAGGGCTCCTCCTTTCGCCAATAACCCTTTCGCGCGCAACAGCTCCTCGGCGTCTCGTTCGATATGTTCGATGACATCGATATAAAGGATCGCGTCGAATCGTTCAGCCGCGGACAAGTCGTCGGTCGTGCCTTTGATCGCGGAACAGCATGCCGCGAGACGCCCGCCGTTGATCTTCTCCGCCAGTTGGGCATATAGCCCGGGATCGGGCTCGAGACAGACCCAGCTTTCCTGGCTACCATCGCACAGAGAAGCCGTGGTTCCCCCGATTCCCGCCCCGACTTCCAGGACCCTGCCCCGGAGAAACGGCGAAAAGAAACGGCGATAATAACTTTTCCACGCGGTCGCGTGCTCGAATACTTCCAGTTCGTTCCCGATATAGGCAATCTCCGTCATAGTTTCCGTTTGCGGTCATTCAATGTATTCCAGCACGAGGAATACCGGCCGGTTTTGGGTTTCCCGGTAGATCCTGTAGACATACTCCCCCAGTATCCCGATTGACAACAATTGGACCGAACCGATAAAATAAATGCTTAAGATCAGCGAAGACCAGCCGAGCGGCGCAAGCCCCGCCAGTTTGCCGATCAGCGCATAGGTGACCGCGAGAAAGATCAGGATCACGCCGGCAAACCCCGAATAAAGGCATACTTTAACGGGCAGGCTCGAGAAGGAGAATACGGCATCGAACGCGAGGATGAACAGCCGGTGCAGCGACATTTTAGCCGTTCCCAGTTCCCGGTCCGGCCGGGAATAATCGACATAGCCCTGGCGGAAGCCGATGAACGAACGCAGCCCGGGCAGATATCGGTTCTTTTCCTGCAGGGACAGGAATGCTTTCAGCGCTCTTCTCGAGAGCAGGCAAAAATTACCGACCTGGCGAACATTTTCGAGGTTGGACAGGCGGGTATAGATCGAATGGAAGCACTTGATCAGCATCCGTTTCAAAAATCGCTCCTTTCGGTGCAACCGCCGGCCGTAGACGACGTCGAAGGCGCCGGTTCCGGCTAAGCGATACATCTCCGCGATCAATTCCGGCGGATCTTGCAGATCGCCATCCATCATGACGATATAATTTCCCTTGGCATAGCTCAGCCCCGCGGTATATGCCGCCTGGTGACCGAAATTCCGCGACAGCGTCAGGATCTTGAACCGGGCGTCCTTGTCATGACACGACTTTAGCTTGTCCGGCGTGCTGTCCGAGCTGCCGTCGTCAACCAGGATCACCTCGAAAGGTTCGCCGATCTCTTCCATGACCTTTTGCACCCGGCCAAACAGGTCGAAAATCAGGACTTCTTCATTATAAACCGGAATTACCAGGCTGATCATAGACTATAGCTCGCCCTTTTTTAGTTGGGAGGCGGCGAAATTGACCGCCCGCGCGGTCAGCGCCATATACAAAATAGAGGGACTCTGGTTGCCCGTGGTCGTCATGCAGGCGCCGTCGGTCACAAAGACGTTCTTGCAAAGATGTAGCTGGTTCCACTTGTTGAGGAGCGACGTGCGCGGGTCCTTTCCCATGCGGCAGCCGCCCATCTCATGGATATCGAGGCCCGGAGGCTGTTTGTTCTGGTGTGTCTCGATATTCGTACACCCGGCGACCTCCAGCATCGCCTTTGTTTCCTTCAGGAAATCGTCGATCATCCGCTGGTCGTTATCGTCATATTCGACGGACGTGATCAGGAGCGGTATTCCCCACTGATCTTTTTGAGCCGCGCTCAGCCGGACATGGTTGGTGACCTTTGGAACTGTCTCACCCTGCATATACATATACACCTTCCATCCGCCGGGTTCGGACATCGAATGTTTGAAATCCGCCCCGATCCCTTGTTCAGGGTCGCCGGCGCCCCGTTCACGATAGGCGCCCATAAAAGTGGTGTAACCGCCATGATAGTCCGTCTCCTGGCGATGGAGGTTCTTGTAATTGGCCAGGATGAGCTCCGTCGGGTTTCGGCCATAGTAGTACTTGTCCAGGAAACCCGGCATATCGGCGGTCACGGATGCCCGGTAGTTTTGAAAGGCGACATATTTCCCCAACAACCCGTTGTCGTTCCCCAAACCGTTTGGAAAGCGGCGGGACCGGGAATTCAGGAGGATCAGTGTACTGTTGAGCGCAGACCCGTTCACAAAGATGACCTTAGCCCGGTATTCGATCACCTCCTTTGTATTGGTGTCGATCACCCGTACGCCCGAGGCCCGTCCCTTTGATTCGTCATACAGGACCGAATGGACCACCGAAAACGGCCGCATCGTCAGGTTCCCGGTCTTCGCCGCCCAGGGAAGGGTCGAACTGTTGGAACTGAAATACCCGCCAAACGGACAGCCCCGCATACACAAGTTTCGGGCCTGGCATTTGACGCGCCCCTGATCGTAGTGAATTTTTTTTGGTTCCGTCAGGTGGGCCCACCTGGCGTGTACCAGGTGCCGGTCCGGAAAGGTCGCGTTGATCTTCCTGCTGATTTGTTTCTGTACGCAATTCATGTCGAATGGCGGCAGGAATTCGCCGTCCGGCATGGATTCGATGCCATCCCTGGTCCCGCAAACTCCGATGAATTTCTCGACATGCGAATACCATGGCGCCACGTCTTCATAACCGATAGGCCACGCGATCCCGTAGCCAAATCGTTCCGGGTTGGTGAACTCGTACTTGCTCCACCGCTGACAGGCCCGGCCCCAGGTCAGCGACTTTCCGCCGACCTGGTATCCCCGGATCCAGTCAAAAGGTTTTTCCTGGATATAAGGGTGGTCCTTGTCCCGGATAAAAAATTGAATATTGTCCTCCCCGATCCCCGCCGCCTTGCTGATCACCGGGTTTTCCTTCAGATATTCCGTCGTTAGCTCCAGGCGGTGCCTGAATTCCCATGGCGCCATATTGGCCGTCGGATAGTCCTTGATATGAACCACGTCGCGGCCGCGTTCCAGCACCAGTGTCTTCAGACCGTTCTCGCAAAGCTCCTTGGCGGCCCAACCGCCGCTGATACCGGAGCCGATGACGATGGCATCGTAGGTATTGTCTTGTCCCATGGAGGGGTGGTTTTAAGCGCCCCGTAAGTTACTACTATTTGGGCATAGGAGTAAAAAGCAAGATTGGCATATCAGGCCGTCGGTAGTTTGGATAGTTTTGATCTAAAACAAATTCCCATGCCAACGACACCCAGCCGCATGCACAAAGTATCGCCCAATATTTACGTGGACGATATTCACGCGACCATCGCCTTTTACCGGAACCTCGGGTTCGACTTGCTGACACAAGTAGGCGAAGGTCCGGACATGATCTTTGCGCTCATGACCTGTGGCGACATCAATTTTATGTTTCAAACCTTCAAAAGCATCGAAGGGCAGCTTCCGCAGGTGAACCGGACAAATGGCGGATCTTTGTTACTTTACATCGATATGTCAGGGATTCGGGAATTTTACGGGCAACTGGAGGGCCGGGTACCGATCGTCCGCCATCTCGAACTGACTTTCTACGGTGCCACGGAGTTCTCGATCGAAGACAACAACCATTACCTGCTAACTTTTGCGGAAAATGAGCAGCCTTAACCCTCTGTCGCCTACGCCGGCCGAAAAGCGCTTGCTGAGAAGCCGTAAACTGAAGTTCGCGGATCTCCGCCTGTACAGCCCGAAACAGTTGCAGCGACTGCTTTCGATCCCCCTGATCAGAGCGATGGAGCTGCGGGCGCTGTCGGAATTCCAGGCTATTCCCTCGATCGGTCCCGCCTTCGCCCATGACCTGATCTCGCTGGGATTTTATTCATTGAAGGATCTGCGGAAAAAGAATGCCGCCAGGCTGACCGACCGGTTGGAAGCACAAATGGGCGCCTGGATAGATCCTTGCGTGGAGGACCAGTTCCGGTTGGTCGTCCATCAAGCGAACCATGGGAACAGCAAAAAGAACTGGTGGGACTTTACGGCGGAAAGGAAGGAGTACAGGGCCCTGTATGGATATCCTGCAAGCCGCCCCGCCACGGCATGGTATGAATTGCCGGAATACCGGAAGGAAGAACGGGTGGCCGCGAAGTCCGCCGTTGCGAAAAAAGATATCGCCGCCAAACTGAAGGATGCGATGGCCTTCATCAAAAAAAACTACACCGAAGCCGTCAGCCTGGACCGGCTAGCTGCCATCGCCTGCCTGTCAACCTTTCATTTTCAACGGAACTTCAGGGAGGTCTACGAACAAAGCCCCCTGGAGGTCATCACCCATCTGAGATTGAAAAAAGCCTGCCGGCTCCTGCGGGGAACGAGTTTGCCCATCGGAACCATTACGATCCGGTCTGGCTTTGATGACAGCAGTTCCTTTATCCGGCTTTTCAAAAAGCGGTTTGGACAGACACCCGCGGCATTTAGAAAGGCCAGATCTCCGCGCGTCGGTGAGAGCCTGGGAACGGAATAGACGGAAAGGCCTTCCGGCTAATCGTTCAAGCCCCTTCCCGCGAGGATATCTTTTACGCATTTTTCGATCCTGGCCTCCCGGGTCTTGGCTTGCTTGGGCTGCGAGAAATAAAAAATGTACCCCCGTTGCCTGCCTGGCGTCAGCGCCTGGAACGCTTTTTTCAACGCCGCCGTCTTGTTCAGTCTTGCCTGCAGCTCCGCGGGGACCTTGATGGCTGCTTTTTCCCTTGCAGCCGGCTTTATACCTGCCTTCTCCACTTCGATCGCCTCATAGATCGCCGCTTTCAGGCCGGCCCTGGCATCGGTGACCTCGCGGACATTGGTGAACCTGGCCTGTCGGCCCACGATGGTGTTTTCCCCGGTCTTGACGAGGAGCCCGTCGGCATTGCTCAGCAACGAGCCTTTAAGGAACAGCAGCGCGCAATATTCCTTGAAGCCCTGGATGACGACGACGTTCTTTCCCTCGAACGTATAGCAGGGTTTGCCCCACTTCAGTTCTTCGGTCAACCCGCAGTCAAGGACGATCGTCCTCAATTTTTCCATTTCCCTCTGCCATTTGGTGGCCGTGGATAAGAATGCATCGACTTTTGAATTCATCGTGTTCCGTTTTATGAGTTGGTAAAAACGATCCTTCGGCTATTTTAATGCTCCCGCGATTTGCTGGATCCGGTCGTGGGCCATATTCAGACCCCATGAAAGACCTTGCTTCAACACCTGGTCGCGCTGAGCGACCGACTCGTATATGACATGCATGTGGAGCCGGCTTGTCCCGGAAGTGAGGCCCTGAAATTCGTAAATTTCCAGCTGGACGCCAAAAGGGGCGTTGCCCATTTCAAAAGTCCGGATGATCTTCCTGTTCGGAAGGAATTCATGAATGACACCGTTGGCCTGAAAGACCACGTTGCCTTGCGGGTCGGCCGTTTCCAACTGATATCCGCCTTGTTTCTTCGCTTCGAATTTCAACACCTTCGTCCCCATCACCTGTGCGACGATATCAGCGTCGGCATGCGCCCGGAACAGGAGGTCCACCGGGAGGTCAAAGTCCCGCGAGATCGTTACTTCCTGCTTGCCGTCTTCGGCATTGACCTTTGTCTTTTGTTCCATCGTATATTTTTTTAGCTGTTTTTATACTTTTTCATGATACGCTCTATTTTGTTGAACCGGTCGTCCCATATTTTCCGGAAGGGTTCCAGAAAGTCTGCTACCTCTTTCATTTTTTGGGGATTGAAGTGATAATAAATTTCCCGCCCGGTTTGTTTCGGTTCGAGCAAATCGCATTCGGTGAGTATCTGAAGGTGCTTCGAGACTGTAGGTCTCGCCGTGTCGAAATTAGCTGCGATCGCGCCGGCCGTCATCGCTTGTGTGGCAACCAGCATGAGGATGGCTCTCCTGGTCGGGTCCGCGATCGCCTGAAAAACGTCTCTTCTCAAATTCATTGCGTAGCTATTTGACTACGAATATAAGCGTAGCTATTTAACTACACAAATTTATTTTTGATATCCGGTTTGCGGCCCGTATCCGGCTTGCGCCCCATAACCGGTATGCGGCCCGTACCGGGCAGGCAACGATAGTACGAAAGTTATGGCCGGGTCGGGCGAATGAAGTAGATTAGTCCATCACTTCATTCATCTATGAACAAGCGAAGAGATTTTATAAAAACGACAGCCGCCGCCGGTCTTGGCGCAATCTTATTGCCGGATATCCTTCGGGCCAGTCCGGCGACCCCCGATTCGGCGAAAAAGATCGTCTGTGTCGGCGGCCACCCGGATGACCCTGAAAGCGGGTGCGGTGGCACGCTGGCGGCGCTGGCGGCACTCGGGCATTCGGTCACCGTCATCTACCTGACCACGGGAGAGGCGGGGATACCGGGGACCGGGCCCGCCGAAGCAGCGCGTATCAGGAAACAGGAGGCGATCAGCGCCTGCCGGATCCTCAACTGTAAGCCGGTCTTTGCCGGCCAGATCGACGGCGACACCGTTGTCAGCAATGCCTCCCTGCAACACCTGCAGGAATTGATCGGTCAGGAAAAGCCCGACCTGGTCTTTACACATTGGCCGCTCGACTCGCACAAGGACCACCAATGCGCCAGCCTTCTCACCACGCAGACCTGGCTGAGATCGGCAAACAAGTTTCCGATGTATTTTTTCGAGGTTTGTGCCGGCGAGCAAACCATGGGATTTCATCCGACCGATTTCGTCGATATTACCGGCACGCAGGAACAGAAAAGGAAGGCAGTCTATTGCCATGTCAGCCAGGATCCCGCCGGCATCTATGCGTGCGGCCATGCGGCGATGGAAGACTTCAGGGGCAGGGAATTGGGCGTAAAGGCGGCGGAAGGGTACGTCAGGATGACCGGTAAAGGCCAGGGCATCATCGGCCTCTGACCCGGAAAAGGCACTAAAACATCCGCCCGGGCGTTATTACCAGGTAACTCCAACATCCTGTCAAACGCCTGGCGTATGAAGATACCTTACACCCTCCTCGCAATCATCGTGGTCTGCTCTTCCTGCAGTTCCACCAATCTGATGTCATTGAGTGTCAATGAACCGGCTCCGGTTAGCCTCCCGCCTGGGGCAAAGACGGCTGCGGTGATCAATCGCATCCGCGCGGCATCCGATACCAGGACCGTGGACGCGATACATCGGGCCATGGTGCTCGAGACGACGCAGTTGCAGACGGATGGGGCTGGCGCCAGCCTGACGGGGCTCACCGACGCTCTGATCCGCAGCAATCGCTTTGACTCGGTGAAACCGCTCCCCCTTCTCGATCTCCGGTCCTATGGGGCCGGCGTATTTCCAGTTTACCTTTCCTGGGATACGGTGGAAAGGATTTGCCGGAATTACCATGCGGACGTCCTCTTCTCGCTTGAACTCTACGATGCACAGTCCAGGGTCGGGCTGAGCGGTCTGAATATGGCTGCGCTGGGCGAGGGGTCCAACGTCAGGACTCAGGTAAAGACCGGGTGGCGGATCTATGATCCGTCGTCGCGCACCGTGTTGGACCAGTACATCATTTACAGGGACCTGAACTTCCAGGGCGCCACCCTGATCGGCACAGGCGCCGCGTTGCTCGGCAGGAAGGAAGTGGTGGTCAAGGCTTCCAACCACGCGGGCGAGGACTACGCCAGCCGCATCCTCCCCTATTCCTTGCGTGTATCCCGCTACTACTATGTCCGCGGCAATGGAAGTTTCATCGTCGCCAAACGAATGGCGCAGGCAGGGGACTGGGACGCCGCCGCAAACCTCTGGCGGCAGGCAACGACGAACCCTTCCCGGAAAGTCGCAGGCAGGGGATGCTATAATATGGCCATCATCAGCGAGATCAACGGCGACCTGGATGGAGCGTTGCAATGGGCGAAAAAGGCATACGAAGTGTACCGGACGCCCTATGCGCTGAGTTATGTCAACATCCTGCAGCAACGTCAGGCCAACGATGCCCTTCTCCGGAGCCAGACCGAAGTAACGAGCGCGCAATAGTTGCGCCGGCCATACTATCGTTTCAAGAATTTCCGGACAAAAAAGTCTGCCGCGGCCCCATATACCGTCACGGCGTTTGAAAAATTCATCCAGTGATGTGTGTCATCCACGATCATCTTCGATTCATACGGTACACCCTTTTTTTCCAGCCGGTTGACCAGGTCGATACTCTGGCCGACGTGTACGTTACGGTCGTCATCCCCCTGGATGATCAGTACCGGCGACTTCCACGTATCGACAGACGAGACGGGTGAGGACAACCACGCCGTCTTCAGTGCCAACTGGTAGTCGGGCGCCTTTTCATATTTATCCTTAAACGTGGCTTCCAGGGAGGACTGACTCAGCCAGTCGTGCACGCCGTGGAAATCCACGCCGGCGGCAAAAAGCCTGGAGTCCCGGGCGAGCGCCAGGGCGGTCAGGTAACCACCATACGAACCGCCATAAATGCCGATCCTGGTGCTGTCGACAAAAGGCTGCCTGCGCAGCCATTCCCCCGCCGCCTTGATGTCCTTGTACTCCGCCGCCCCGGCCGCACCGGCGTGCGGCGGACGATGAAAGTCATACCCATAGCCGATGCCCAGCCTGTAGTTCACCGATAGTACGACAAAGCCCAGGCTGGTCAGGTACTGGTTGCAAGCATATGCATTCGAATAGTAATCCGAATAATGCCAGCCGAGCAACATCTGACGTGGCGGACCGCCGTGTACATAGATAATAGCCGGCCGCCTGCCCTCACCGGTCAACCGTGCATCCCCAACGCGCGCCGGCCGTTTGCCTTCAACGCCGGTCACCCGCCCCCCTTCTGTCGGAGGCTCGAACAGATCGGCATGGACCAACACCCCATCGGCCGCCTTAAAAGTCACCGCTCTGGGAGTCACGAGGAGGTCCTGGGGGAAATCGGCGGGTATCCTTTCGGCGCAAAGCAGCTGTGGCCGACCGTTATCCAGCGGCATGACTGCCGGCAGTGGCGGCCGCTGTGCGGTGGCGCTGAAGAATACCAAGGTTTTGCCATCCCCGGTAAGCAGCGGCGTCCATTCCAATCCCGTCCCCGGTGTTAGCACCCGCATATCCGGGTGGTTGACACTGACCATCGCCGCGTGTCGTCTGTCGGGGTCGTCGGGATCGCTTCCCGTATTGGCGCTGAAAAGCAGGTGTTGCCGGTCGGCACTGAGCCGGATATGTTCGCACATAAAATTGCCGGGTGTCAGCAGCAGGGCAGCCGATGTGCCGGCCGCATCGAGACTGATCGCGCGCAAAGGCTGGCGCGATCCATCGGAGTGCCGGCGAGCCGGGCGTATAGACCCCGATGATCGCATGATCCGTACGGTTCGCCACGAACAGCAATTGTCTTCCGTCGGGACTCCATTGCAGCGAGCCCATATTCCCGCGACTGGTAAAAGCATTTGTTGCGGCTCCCGAGTCGAGCCCAACCAGCCAGACCTGGCCGTTTTTGACAAATGCGATCTTTTTGCTGTCCGGACAGACAACGGGATAGTCTCCTTCGCTCAGGTAGCGTACCCTACCGCCATCGAACGGGATACAGGCGACCTGCATATGGAATGGTTGGACGGCAAAGGCAGGGTCTACCGGCAATCCCGATTCCCAGTTGGCGCCGTGATCGCCGCCCCGGACGAATACTACCCATTGTCCATCTGACGATACCGACAGGCTGGAGATCTCCTGCCCGTCATCGCTGGAAAAATCGGTCAGCCTTCTCGGTGTGAAGGCCGGTCCCTCGGCCACGTAGATATTTCTGCGGCCCTCCTCATCCATTGCCCAGGCAATGCGGCTGCCCGTCGCCGCAGCCGTCAGTTCGGTCGGGAAAGGGTATTTCTTGAATGGCAGAAAGCCTTTATCCTGTGCCACGAGCTGAAAAGGCAACAGGAAGAGGAACAGGAACATTCTCATGTGTGGTAGATTTTCGCCGGAGAAATTACGATAATTTTCGATCCCAAACGCCGGCAAGCCGCTGTCCGGATACGGACGCCGGTTGATGCGAAACCGGACACTGCTTTGGCCGGCCAATGCGCTTATTCCTTAATATTCAGTACATTCCTTGCCGGCATACCTTTGGCGAACAGATCATCAACTATATAGCCATGAGACCCGTCTACTTAAAAATTGCCTGGCGCAACTTGAATAAGCATCGTCTTTTTTCATTCGTAAATATTTTCGGCCTGGCACTGGGCATCGCTGCCTTCTGGCTGATAACCCTGTATGTCGCAGATGAATTCAGCTATGACCGGTATCACAAAAATGCCGGCCGGATCTTTCGCGTCGTGCAGCACGGCAAATGGGGCAATGGCAGCTTCGACCTGGCGATTACTTCAGCTCCTTATGCAGCTGCGCTGAAGGCCGACTACCCTTCAGTCGAAGCGGTGACCCGGATCGATCCGGAAGGCGGCGGAAAGATCGGCTATGGCGACAAGCAACTGGCGGTGCCCGACATCGTGACCGCCGACAGTTCGATCTTCAGGATTTTTTCCTATCATTTTCTGGCAGGCGATCCCGCTGATGCGCTTGCGGGACCGCACAAGATTGTCCTGACCAGGACAATGGCCCTAAAGTTTTTTCCCAGCGCAGCCGATGCGGAAGGTAAGACCATCGTATTCGACCGGAACAATCCCGTGACGGTCACGGGCGTGATCGAAGACATTCCTGCCAATTCTCATCTGACCTTTTCGGCACTGCGTTCTTTCAATTTGAACGATGCCGGCCGTTGGACAGACGCCAACCTGTTCACCTATGTGTTGCTGCGGAATGCCACCGATGCGGCGGCGATCGAAGCACAGTCGAAGGCTTTCTACAATAAATACCTCAAAACCGATCTCCCCGGGGTCAATTTTCGCATGGAATTGCAGCCGTTGACTTCGATACATCTCCATTCTCATTTGCAGTTTGAGGCCGGAAAAAATGGCAATATCACCTATGTATATGTCTTTTCCATCGTGGCGCTGCTGGTGTTGGGCATTGCGATCATCAACTATATCAACCTGACGACGGCTCGGGCGACCACAAGGGTCAGGGAGGTCGGCATTCGCAAGGTGATCGGGTCCGGCCGGAAGGAGCTATTTTACCTTTTCGTCAGCGAGTCAACTCTTTTTTGCTTCCTGGCTACACTACTTGCATTAATGATCGTCCGGTTCGCGCTCCCATATTTCAATCAACTGTCAGGCAAGCAGCTCGGGATAGCCTACTTTGGGCGCTTGCGGTCCGCGCTGGTCTTTGGCGCCTTTGGGCTGGTGGCAGGTCTGTTGAGCGGCATCTATCCCGCTCTGTTTCTTTCGGGCTTTAAGGCGGTGCCGGCAATGAAAGGACAAATGGGAAACCAGTCAGCCACCATCCTTTTCCGCAAGTCGCTGGTGGTGTTCCAGTTCGCCGTTACCATCGTACTGATTACCGGATCAGCCGTCATGTATCAGCAATTGCATTTTGTGCTCAACCGGGACCTTGGATTTAACAAATCCCAGATGCTTACTTTCCATTTACCGGACAGACAGGCGCGGGCGAGGATGGACGCCCTGAAAACCCGGCTGTTGCAAAGCCCGCTCGTGGTTAGCGCTGCCTCGGCGGGCAATCCTATCGGGAATAACGATATCGGCGAAACTTCCTTTAACCTGGGCGCCGACGGAAATCCCGGCCCCGAAACCAGGATCGTGGAGCAGCTTATCATTGATGAGGATTTTATACCGGCGATGCAGATCCGGATGTACCAGGGAAGGAACTTTCTGAAAGGCGTAGGGGATTCCGCACGACATGCTATAATCATCAACCGGACACTTGCGGATGAACTCGGCTGGAAAAACCCGGTCGGAGTACGGGTCCGGACAGGCGTCGATCACGGCGTTGTCGAATATTCAACCATCGTGGGGGTCGTCGAGGATTTCAATACCTATTCGTTGCAGCACAGGATCGCGCCCATGGAATTGGTGCTGCCGCAAGTCGCCGCTGACAAAGACAATGTATATGTGCGGTTGAGCGGCCTCGACGTTCCGCAGGCGATCCGCCACCTTCGGGCTGTTTTTCACGATTTTGACCCCGGGGATGAGCTGGATTATCATTTTCTCGATCAGAATTTTGCCGCTCAATACGCTGCGGAGGAAAAGCAGGGAAGCCTGGTCCTGATCTTTACCGGCCTGGCAATCGGCATCGCCTGCCTGGGGCTGTTCGGGTTGGTCACTTTTACCGCCGCGCAGCGGTTGAAAGAGATTGGAATTCGGAAGGTGCTCGGCGCGGGCGCTATTCACATCGTTCGCCTGCTGACCGGAGAAATGGTCCTGCTGGTGCTGGTCGCGGCCCTGATCGCCGCGCCGATCGCCTGGTTTGCCATGCACCGGTGGCTTCAAACATTTGCCTACCGGACCGGGCTGCACTGGTGGGTATTCGCTGGCGCCGGGGTGGTTGCGGCATTGGTCGCGCTTGCGACAATGGGGGTCCGGTCGGTGCAAGCGGCGATGGCGAACCCCGCGAAAAGTCTCAACGCGGAATAGATTCTATCGACATGGAATTGGCTGTGACAAATATCAAACGCGCACAAGGTCCGCAGCATTACCAACGGATGGAGCAGTTGGGCCGGCACGTTCTTCCGGAAGTCTACGAGCCGTATGACGCCCATCGGGCCTGACGCGGAACCCGAAGATTACATTATGCGCAAGGAGCTCGGGCATAGTGTTTATTCTCTTGAGTAATAGGGGAGATTTTCCGAGCTTTGACATGACGGATCTGATTTTGGATCAGGTGAATTGATCTCCAAAAACTTATTATCCGATGTCAGCTCAAACCCTTTCCCAGCCCCCGGTCATTCCCCGGCAATCAAAAAAGATATTCTACATCGACAACCTGAAGGTGGGTCTTATCGCCCTCGTCATATTGCATCATGCGCTGATTACGTACGGCGCGATCGGGGATTGGTATTATACGCAAAAGACAGCCCTGCCCGCGGCAGCAACCCCGATGTTGCTGATCGTCATAATCGATCAGTCGTTTTTTATGGGCTTCTTCTTTTTTCTATCCGCTTATTTCGTGCCCGGCTCATTCCATAAAAAGGGTGCGGCCCGTTTCATGAAGGACAGGCTCGTGAGATTAGGGGTCCCGCTCGTCTTTTATTCGGTTGCGCTCTCCCCGGTATTGATATACCTGGTGTACAACGTTGGCGAAGGGCATCACGTATCGTTCATTCGCTTTTTGGGCGGCTTCCATGACTGGATAGATTTCGGGGTCCTTTGGTTCGTGGCGGCCTTATTGCTATTTACGCTCTTTTACGTGTTGTCGCAATTCCGAAGCAAAACGGCCCGGTCAAAACCGCGCCCGGCGCCGTCGTCGGGGGCTATCCTCGCATTTGCCGCTGCCATCGGCATCCTGAGCTTTTTGGTTAGGGTCGTATTTCCCATCGGATGGAAATTGAATCCGCTTGGCTTTCAGTTAGCCCATTTCTCTCAGTATATCGCGCTTTTTATCTTGGGTATCGTGGCCGCCAGGAACAATTGGCTGGAAACATTCCCTTTTGATAAAGGCATACGGTTTCTCCGCTATTCGCTCAGGCTGCTATTGATTTTCCCCGTCATCCTTGTTATCGAACGCATAGCCGGGACGCCCGACGCCTGGTTCACCGGCGGATGGCACTGGCAGCAATTCATTTATGCCGTTTGGGAGCAATTGATGGGGTTCTCCATCATCGTCACCTTGCTAACAGTTGGGAGGAAATGGTGGAACAGATCGTCGTCGTTCATGGCTGGGCTTTCCCGTAATGCGTTCGCGGTATATATCTTCCATCCACTGGTGCTCGTTTCGCTGGCGCTTTTATTCCGGAACTGGGGCGTCGAACCGGCCCTTAAATTCTTGGTGGTCGCACCGCTCGCGGTTGTTGGTACATTTCTTCTCGCAGCCGTGATCACTCGAATCCCCGGGGTCCGGCGGATTGTTTGATACGCCAATGTGTAATTGACCTAAAAGTGGCATCGGTACTCATTCTGGTGGATCTTAAGAGATCTTCACGGCGTATACTGCCACAGGTCGATATAAGGCAAATTGGAAAAACGCTGTTCGCCCATTCCAAAATAACCAGTCCCGTTGATCGCAAAGGCAGACCCCGCCAAACGGTATCCAAAGAAGGCTACCTGGGTCCAGGTATCCGACGGTTGATCATACTTCCAACAATCCTGGCCCCCACCCAATACATAGGCAGTGCCGTTCAAAACCATGGCGCTTGGGAACAGCATTCCCGGATCGGGTATATTGTGCATTTGCATCCAGCTGTCGGAAGCCGGATCATAGCGCCAAAACACCACCTCGGAAAGGTCGATTCCCCCTGATGGGATGGCTGCACCACCTGCTACAAAACCGAACCGGCTATCCGGCGAAAATCCAACGAGATAAAATGGCGTCGGGACGTTTGCCGGAAAATTTGCCTTCAGCGTCCAAACATCGAGGGGAGGATCATATTGCCAGATATCCAAATAATCTCTGCTGGGACTGTCCGGGGGATGGCGAGCCCCAGCCTAACCCGACATAACCCATCCCCCCGACGCTAAACGCAAATGCCCCTTCTCTTGCCCCTCCGGGAAAATCCGCCTTCCGGGTCCAGGTATCCGTGGAGGGGTCGTATGCGTAAAATTGGTTGGTATAGGCGGCGAGGTCCCGGCTTTTTCCGATACCGACATAAGCTTTGCCGTCAATGACCATCGAAACCAGGTCTTCCATGCCAATACCCAGGGAAGCCTTTTGTGTCCAGGAGTTGGTGGCCGGGTCATATTGCCAGAGGTCACTGTAATCGCTGCCATTGTCTGTGCCGAACCCCATATAACCATAATTACCGATCGCAAAGCCGATGCCGAGGCGCCGGTTGATCGTCGAATTCGGACCGGGCGGCAAATGCGCCTTTTCGGTCCAGCTACCGGCCAACACGACAAAGTCGCTGTCCGACGTGGCAGACTGGTTGTTCAGGGTCAGCGTTATTTTCCCGGTCGTCACGTCTTTGGGTACGATGACAACAATCTCCGAATCGCTGCTGGAATACACTTGTGCCTGGGTGCCGTTGAAGGCGATACCCAATTGCCTTATGGTCGAATCAAAATGCCCGGTTAGGGTGACATCAATGCCCGCACCGCCTTTGCTGGGAGAAAAACCCGTGATAACAGGTCGCGGCGGCCCTGTGCTCTTCTTACACGCCGAAAAGCTGGTGAACAAAAGAATGGTGGATAGAATGTAGTTCCTCATTCAGCATACTTAACCTAACTAATGTACAAAATTCCGCGCAAACCCGCGCGATCGATCCAGGTCTGGCGCTGATATACAATTATACTTCCCCCTTCTCTATGAAAATGCGTACCTTCAACAGGGATTTTGTGTCATCATCCCCTTTTTAACTTTTCAATCTGAAACTTGCAACGAACACTGTCCTCGACATTCTTTCCCATTGGCGTACATTTTTTAACAGGAGCAATTCCTTCATAAATTACGGTAAGGAGGAACCGCTCCGATCCGAACTCTACAGCCTCGATCAGCTGGTCCGCCACGGTTCGGTATTGGCCGCATCGCATAAAGTGCTTCCCCGAAAATGCAACGATCAACTTTTAAAAAGACTGGATGATAACGAGCATATCCTAAAGGAGGTCCGTACAATGCTCGTTGAAAGTCTTACGTCGGAGAGAACGGTTACCCCGGCGGCTGAATGGCTGTTGGATAACTACTATCTGATCGAGGAGCAAATCCTCATAGCACGGACACATCTGCCGAAGGGCTACAGCGAAGGTCTGCCTTGTCTGGCGGGCGGCAATTCCGCAGGCCTTCCCCGCGTATACGATATCGCCCTGGAGATCATATCGCACAGTGACGGCAGGGTAGACGAGGATGGCCTCAACAGTTTCGTTGCCGCCTATCAGACCACCACGTCGCTGACCCTCGGAGAACTATGGGCGATCCCGATCATGCTACGGCTGGCAGTAATCGAAAATCTGCGAAGGGTCGCCGGCAAAATAGCCTTGGACCGCATCGACGAGAACCTCGCCGGGTACTGGGCCGATAAAATGACCGCCATGGCCAGGGAGGATCCAGCCAATCTAATCCTGTCCATTGCCGACATGGCCAGGTCACGGCCGGTCCTTGACAGCCCGTTCGTGGCCGCTTTCACCCGGAAGCTGCAGGGAAAGGGGCCGGCGCTGGCATTATCCCTCACTTGGATGGAGCAACAGCTTTCCGCTGCAGGAGCCAGCAGTACGGAACTGGTCCGCCAGGAAAATCAAAAACAGGCTGCCGACCAGGTCTCTATTCGCAACTGCATCGGCACCCTCCGGGTCATCAGTGCGACTGACTGGCGCGATTTCGTGGAGGCCCTCAGCTCGGTCGAGCAGGTGCTGCGAAAGGATCCTGCCGGCGCTTACCCACGGATGAATTTCGCTACGAGGGACCGCTACAGGCACGTCGTGGAATCGATTGCCAAGACCTCCAGGCTTTCTGAAACGGAAGTGGCGTTGATAGCCCTGGAGTTGTCAGCCAGGAGCGGAGGACCGGAAGGCCCGGCTGCCCTGGGCCCGAACCCCGAAAGACAGTGCCATATAGGGTACTTTCTCGTCGACAAAGGCCGAACACAAGCAGAGCGGTCGGCCCGGGCCCGGTATTCACCACTGCGCAGGCTACTTCGTTTCTTTGGACGCCGCCCTTTGACGATCTATCTCCTCTCGATCCTCCTGTTGACAGTCTTTCCAGCGGCGGGAATGTGGTATATCGCCTTCAAATATGGCGCACTTCATAACTGGCTGCTTTGGGCAACGGCACTGGTATGCCTCGGCGCATCAGGGCAACTGGCCGTCGCCCTGGTCAACTGGCTTTCAACCCTGCTGGTGAAGCCCGAGCTGATGCCTTCTATGGATTTTTCCAAGGGTATACCTGCGGGTTGCCGTACGCTTGTGGTAATACCCACCCTGCTCACAGGGCCGGCTGATATCGAATCGCTGCTGCAGGACCTGGAGATACGATTTCTGGCAAACCAGGAAGCGAATCTTCACTACGGCCTGTTGACAGATTTTCCTGACGCCGATAAAGAAGTCCTTCCGGACAACGCGAGTCGGCTGAGACAAGTGACGATGGGTATCCGTGCGCTGAATGAACGATACTGTCCCGGGCAAATGGATCTCTTTTTTCTTTTTCACCGGCCCAGGACCTGGAATCCGCACGAGAAAATTTGGATGGGGTATGAGCGAAAGCGGGGAAAGCTTGCTGCACTCAATGTATTCCTGAGAAGCTCAGCGAAAAATGATTTCTCTGTAATCGAGGGGACGACCTCCGTGTTATCGGACGTGAAATATGTAATCACCCTGGACTCCGATACCGGGCTGCCCGGGGAGGCGGCCCGAAGAATGATAGAAGCGATGGCGCATCCGCTGAACCGCGCGGTCTACGACCCCCACAAAAAAAGGGTCACCGAAGGCTATGGGATCCTGCAGCCACGCCTGGCAACGGCCATGCCCAAGTCGACACCGACATGGTACCTGCGAATGCAGGACGACGCTACGGGTATCGACCCCTATACGAAGGCATCGTCAGATGTTTACCAGGATCTCTTTGGAGAGGGTTCTTTCATAGGGAAGGGAATCTATGACGTCGACCTGTTCGAACAGGCCATACGCGAGGTGTTCCCTGAAAACCGTATCCTGAGCCATGACCTGCTGGAGGGTTGCTATGCCCGTTGCGGCCTCCTCAGCGACGTCAACCTGTATGAAGAAAACCCTTCCCTATACCTGGCAGACATCAGACGGCGGCACCGGTGGATAAGGGGTGACTGGCAGGTCGGCGCCTGGATGTTGCCGTTTGTACCGGATGGCCAGGGGCGGCTGACAAAGAATTATCTTTCCGTCTTGTCCCGCTGGAAGCTGTTCGACAACCTTCGCCGGAGCCTCGTGCCGGCCACCTTATTTATTCTTTTGCTAGCCGGCTGGACGGTTCTGCCCTACCCCTGGTTCTGGACCCTGGCGATCTCCGCTGTCATGCTGCTGCCTTCTGTGCTTTCCATAGCCTGGCAATTGCTGAACAAACCGCCGTATCTCGATCACCGGTCGCATATAAACGAGGTCGGAAGGTCGTTGATGGGCGCGCTGGCTGGCTTTGTATTCAGCTGGGTGGTCCTTCCTTTCGAAGCGCTGGTCAACACGGATGCGATCTTTCGCACAAACTGGCGGATGATCTTCAGCAACAAACGGCTGCTCCAATGGTCTTCCTCCGCGGTAGTATCCGGGGGCATACGCAATGCGATTGGTCAAGTATACCGGGTCCTATGGATTTGCCCCCTTACCGGAGCAGCGGTGGCGGCCTATATCGGGTTTGAACACAACCCGGTACTATATACCATGATACCGGTTTTGGCAGGTTGGCTGATGGCGCCGGTGATCGTTTGGCGATTGGGTGTGCCGCTGAAAAATAAAACAGAAAAGCTGCAACCGGAACAGGAACGATTCCTGCATATCGCTGCGCGTAAGACGTGGTCTTACTTTGAAGAGTTTATAACAGCCGATGAGAACTGGCTGCCGCCCGACAACTACCAGGAGCAGCCCGTCGCCGTTGTAGCCCATCGAACCTCTCCTACCAATATGGGGCTGTCCCTTCTGTCTGCGCTCGCCGCCGCGGACTTTGGCTACATCACCGTCGGCCACCTGCTCGATCGTTGCAGCCACACGCTAACGACAATGGCGGGCCTGCAGCGGTATCAGGGGCATTTTTTCAATTGGTACGATACCAGGTCGGGCCAGCCGTTGCCGCCCCGGTATGTCTCGGCTGTCGACAGCGGCAACCTTGTGGGGCATCTGCTCACTTTGCGCCAGGGCTTTATAGCGCTTTCCGGTAAGCCGGCCGTCAGCAGCAGACTCTTCGAAAGCCTCCATACGACAGCTGCTGTTTTCCTGGATCAGCCTGGCGCCGACACCTTCGCTGTGACCAAAGAATTGAAATCTTTCTTCGGGCGGCCCCGCACTTCAGCCCATTCGGTCGTCGCACTGGTAAAGACGTTGGATAAGCTCGAATCACTGGTGCGTACCTTGCCGTCCGCAACACGCGGCGCAGAGCCGGTTTCAGGCGGACAGCGTGGCGGGGAACCGTTGGCGGCCATTTGGGCGAACAAGCTGCTGACACAGATAACAAGCCACCGCGAGGAAATTACCCGGTTATATCCGTGGTTGGACCTGCTGCCTGTTCCCGGGCGGTTCGCCCGGCTCGCCGCCCTTGACTCCTTCCTGTCGCTGAACGATCTCCGGGGGCTGCCCGACAGCCTGCTGCCGATGCTCGATGAGCTGGACCAATCCGGCAATTCTCCCGAAGAACAGTCCTGGCTGTGCTCGGTTCGGGTCCGCGTGCTAAATGGCAGCCAGGTGTCCGGTGAAAGGGTACGTTTCGCCATGGCTCTGGCGGACCAATGCGAAACATTGAGCGACGCAGAATACGATTTCCTTCTCGACCCCGCCACGGGACTGCTGCACATCGGCTTCAACGTCGATGACCAGCGGAAAGACAGTGGTTTATATGATCTCCTGGCGTCGGAAATGCGGTTGGGCATTTTCGCCGGTATCGCTTTGGGCAAACTACCCAGGAAAAGCTGGTTCTCTCCTGGCAGGCTCCTCGTACACTCAGCGGACGGCCCTATCCTGGCATCATGGAGCGGATCGATGTTCGAGTACCTGATGCCGGAGCTGGTAATGCCCGGTTATGACAATACCCTGCTGGCACAGACCAATGCAGCCGCCGTAAAAGCCCAGATCGATTATGCCCACCAGCAAGGCGTGCCATGGGGCATTTCTGAGGCTGCCTATAATATGGTCGACGCCAGTTTGAACTACCAGTACCGGGCCTTCGGTATTCCCGGGCTCGGATTGAAGCGCGGCCTGAAGGATGACCTCGTGATCGCGCCTTATGCAACTATGCTGGCCCTCATGATCGCGCCTGCGAAAGCGTGTGAAAATTTGCAACGGCTGGCTTCGATCGGCGCCGACGGAAGATACGGATTCTACGAATCCATCGACTTTACAACCGGACGCCTCCCGAGGGGAAAGAAACTGGCTATCGTGCAGTGCTTTATGGTGCACCACCAGGGAATGAGCCTGCTTGCCCTGGCCTCCCTGCTCCTGGACAAACCCATGCAGCGCCGGTTCCTCTCCGATCTTCGCTTCCAGGCTACCAATCTCCTGCTGCAGGAGCGTCAGCCGAGGACGGCCTTATTGTATACGCAAACCGCCGATCTGGCCGAGGCCCATACTGTTACGGGAGAGATGCCCGTTCGGCGGATCACCAAAGCGAATACACCCGTTCCTGCCGTTCAGTTGCTGAGTAACGGCCGATACCAGGTGATGATCACCAATTCCGGCGGCGGCTACAGCCGTTGGAACGACCTGGCCATTACCCGCTGGCGGGAAGATACGACCAGGGACAACCACGGTATCTTTTGTTATATCAAAGACACCTCGAATGGTGTCTTCTGGTCGAATACCTGGCAACCGACGCTACACGCCGCCAAAGACTATGAATGCCTCTTCTCTCAGGGACATGTCGAATTCCGGCGGCAGGATCAGGGTATCCATACCCGGACCGAAATTGTGATCTCTCCCGAGGACGATACCGAAATACGGAAGGTCAGCATAACTAATAAGACAGCCTCAATAAAGATCCTCGAGATCACCAGCTATGCGGAAGCGGTCCTGGCCACCCAGGCGTCGGACGAAGCGCACCCCGCCTTTGGCAATCTCTTCGTCGAAACGGAAATACATCCGGAACAGGATGTCATCCTTTGTACGCGCCGCCCGCGGTCGCGGGAGGAAGTGCCCCCCTGGCTTTTCCACCTGATGCAGGCCTATGACACGGTCGTCGAAGCCGTTTCTTACGAGACCAGCCGGATTGAGTTCACCGGCAGGGGAAATACCCTCGTTCATCCCCGGGCGATGAGCCAGGACAAGCTCTCTAACAGTCAGGGAGCCGTGCTGGACCCGATCTTGTCGATACGCTATCGCGTTCGGGTAAACCCGGGCAGGACGGCCGTGATCGATCTGATTTACGGGATCGCCGAAACGAGGGAAACCTGCGAGAATCTCTTGCATAAATACCGCGACCCCTATTTAAAAAGCCGCGCGCTCGAACTTTCCTGGACACATAGCCAGGTATTGTTGCGCCAGATCAATGCCTCCGAATCAGACGCGCAGCTCTACAACAGGCTTGCGGCTTACATCATTTATCCTGCCCCGGCATTCCGTGCCGGGACGGCAACGCTTAATAGCAATCTACGCGGCCAGTCGGGCCTCTGGGGATATAGCGTCTCCGGCGATTTACCCATTGTGCTGCTACACGTCTATGACCCGGATAACCTGGACCTCGTCAAGCAACTGATACGGGCGCATGCTTACTGGCGGTTGCAGGGGCTGTCCGTGGACCTGATGATCTGGAACGAGGATTATGGCTCCTACCGGCAAGCGTTGCAGGAAAGGATACAGGGCCTTATTTCCTCCGAAGCTGTGGCAGGCGCCCACAGCAAGCCGGGCGCCATTTTTGCGAGGCCGGCCGACCAGCTCTCGACCGAAGACCGGATCTTGTTTGAAAGCGTAGCCCGCCTGATCCTCCACGATAACCAGGGCACGCTGCTCGAGCAGTTGGAGCGATCTCAGAAAGGAAGGATCATGCCCCCCCTGCTGGAAAAAAAGGTTTTGCCCTCCCGACTGATCCCTGGTCCGCCGCCTGTCACCGAAGAGTTATTGTTCTTTAACGGCACAGGCGGCTTTTCTCCGGATGGAAAAGAATACCGGATCATCACCGATAGCCAACGGACCACCCCGGCGCCTTGGGTCAACGTTCTGGCGAATCCAGCTTTCGGCACGGTGGTGTCGGAAAGTGGTTCTGCTTATACGTGGGCCGTAAATGCACATGAATACCGGTTGACGCCATGGAGCAACGATCCGGTGACCGATGGCGGAGAAGAGGCCTTTTATATCCGGAACGAGGAGACGGGAGAATTCTGGTCGCCTGCCCCTTATCCGGTTCGCGGGGCCGCACCTTACCGGACTATTCATGGCTTCGGCTACTCTTGTTTCATGCATACCGAAAACGGAATAGCCTCCGAATTTACGGTGTTCGTGGACAAGTCGCTGCCGGTGAAATTTTTCCTGCTTAAGATCAGAAATGCGTCCGGCGAGGACCGCAGGCTGACCATTACCGGCTACCTGGGGATTATCCTGGGAGACTTGCGGTCGAAGACCAATATGCACGTTCTTTCGGAACAGGACCAGAACGGGGGCACGCTGTTTTTCAGGAATAGATATAATACGTCGTTTGGAGACCGGGTAACCTTTTTCAAGACTGACGGCACGATGTTGGGCTTTACTACTGACAGGGGAGAATTCATAGGAAGAAACCGAATGCTGGACGATCCCGAAGCGATGGCTCGCAGGAACCTTTCCGGCAATTGCGGAGCCGGGTTGGACCCGTGTGCTGCCATACAGGTGAGATGCGATCTGCTGGACAAAGAGGAAAAGGAGATCATCTTCCAGCTGGGAAGCGGCGAAAGTCAGCAGGCGGCCCTGGACCTGATCCGGCATTTTTCTACCGGCACCGGCGTACACACTTCGCTCGGCGAATTAAAGGATTACTGGAACGAGCTGTTGACCACGGTGCAGATCACGACGCCCGACGTGGCGCTGAATATCCTGGCGAATGGATGGCTGCTGTACCAGACGACCGCCTGCCGGCTCTTTGCCCGCAGCGGATTTTACCAGTCCGGCGGCGCTTTCGGGTTCCGCGATCAGTTACAGGACGTCCTGGCTTTATTGCTGGTGCGACCGTCTATGGCAAGAGAACAACTGCTCCTTAGTGCATCGAGACAATTTGCGGAAGGGGACGTGCAGCACTGGTGGCACCCGCCCGAGGGCCGGGGCGTGAGGACACGCTGTTCCGACGACCTCCTTTGGCTGCCTTATGCCGTGGCTCGTTATATCGACGTGACCGGGGATGCGGATATTCTCAACGAAAAAGCAGGTTTCCTCGAAAGCCGGACGCTGCAACCCCATGAAGATTCCGTTTACGACCTGCCTGCCAGCGGAAGCCTGGACGGACTGCTCTACGAACACTGTAAACGTGCTATACAGCATGCGCTGAGGTTCGGGGAACACCGGCTTCCCCTCATAGGCTCGGGCGATTGGAATGATGGAATGGATAAGGTAGGCAACCAGGGCCGCGGCGAAAGCGTCTGGCTGGCGTTCTTCCTGTATGATGTGCTCATGCGTTTCAGCGGCGTGGCGGCCCGTTCCGGCGACACCCCTTATGCCGATACCTGCCGGACCGTCGCGGGGCTGTTACGATCCGACATCGCAGCATCCGCCTGGGACGGACAATGGTGGCTCCGGGCATGGTTCGACGATGGCACCCCGCTGGGATCGGCGCACAACCAGGAATGCCGAATCGACGCCATCGCTCAAAGCTGGGGCGTTTTATCAGGAGCATCGGATGCTAACCGGGCGGCGCTGTCCATGGCTTCACTGGACAAATACCTCGTAAGCCGCCCCCTGCGGCTGATCCGCCTGTTGACTCCGGCCTTTGACACGTCAGGGCTGAACCCGGGCTATATCATGGGATATCTGCCGGGAGTCCGGGAGAATGGAGGCCAATATACGCACGCGGCAGTATGGTCGTTGATGGCCTTCGCCGAACTGGGCAACCGGGAAAAGGTCTGGGAATTGTTCAGCATGATCCAACCGCTGAACCATGGTACCGATGCCGCATCGGTTAATCAGTATAAAGTGGAACCCTATGTGATGGCAGGTGATGTATATGCGGGCCTGGGTAACGAAGGTAGGGGTGGCTGGACCTGGTATACCGGTTCGGCCGGCTGGACCTATCAATTTGTGACCGGTAGCTTGCTAGGCATGCGGATTAACAGCGGCCGGCTGACTTTCCGACCTTGTTTTCCATTGGATTGGCCGTCCGTAAGCATTGTCTACCGTTACGGCGCGGCCACTTATGAAATCTCTGTTTTCCAGGAGCGGCAGCCTGGAATATCCTGGTGGATCGTAAATGGACAACGCATAGAAGGGGCGGCAATCGACCTGGACAGCGGCCAGGGGAAGCATCGGGTAGAAGTTCACGTGTGTGATACCGCCGGCGATCCGGGAACTAATCACAACGATAACATACGGCATTGATATTCATGCCTGCCCCTACGGAAGCAAACAGGAGCAGATCTCCGGCGCCCAATTCGAACCCCGGCAAGCGGGATCTTTTGACAAGGTCGAATAGAGTGGGAATGGTAGCAACCGAGTTGTTCCCCAGCCATTGAATGCACATAGGCATAATCGTGGACGGCACATCGGTGATGCCATACAGGCCGTAAAAAGCCTTTACAATCGCTTCGTCCATTTTTTCATTGGCCTGATGAATGAATACAGCCTTTAACTCCCCGATATTGCTGCCCGATTGGTCAAAGCATTCCTTCATCGCCGCGGGGACGTACCGGAGTGCATATTCGTAGACTTTACGGCCCTTCATTTTGATATATTGAGGAATACCATTTTTGGCCGGATTTTGCGATTTACCCATGGAGATAAAGCCGGCTTCCTCTCCGCAGTCGGAGCGAACGCTGGCGGATAACACCCCGGTATGCCGATCCGGAACATCCCTATATTCGAGCGTGACAGCTCCGGCTCCGTCGGAAAAGATCATGCTGTCCCTGTCGTGAGGATCCAGGACACGGGACAGTGTCTCTGCACCGATCACCAGCGCAGTTTTCGCGACCCCAGCCTTAAAAAACGCATCTGCCTGTATGATCCCCTGAAGCCATCCCGGGCACCCAAAGATCAGGTCATAAGGAATACAGGCCGGGTTCGAAATTCCAAGCAGGTGCTTTACTCTTGAGGCCAGGGAAGGAACCATTGCCGGATAGGATGGGCTTTCAGCCATATCCCCGAAATTATGCGCTACGATGAGCTGATCGATAGAATTCCTGTTCAATCTGCTGTCGGAAATAGCAAGTTCCGCTGCATGAGCCGCCATCCGTGAAGCTAAAAGATCGTTTGCTGCGTAACGACGCTCCTGGATGCCGGTGATCTTACTGAATTTTTCCACCACCTCCGGCAAAGTTGTGCCCTGGCCAACGCCATTGTCTGAATGGAAAACACTAGACAAAAAAAAGTCATTTCTTATGATTGTATCCGGGATATAGGCGCCCGAACCGGTAATAATTGAGCGATTCATAAACGACATTTAAAGAAAACGCTTCGGATCTGAATTATTTTGCTCATCTTCACCGGAGCCATTATTAATATTTTATAATGAACAAACATACAGGTATCGAACTACTAAGGAGAAATTTTAACCAGGTCGACGCGAAATTCATCGGGTTTTTTGAAAAGCAACAGCCGCGCTGGCCTTCGGAAAAACGCGATTATCTTCGAAATCATCATCAAAACCTGGACCAGTTCGTTCCAGCTACCATCACCTGGGAGAAGGTTAAAATGGACCAGCTCCCGGATGATATTTTGAAGGAGACCCACGCCGCATATGCCGCATTCGAAAGGAGCGAAGAATATACTGCAGACTTGTCATTTACCGGGTAATCGATGCTGAGCCACTCAGTTAGAAATAAGAAAACGGACGAAAATGAGAGAATTCGAATCGAATACGATGTTGTCTGCCTCAATATGTGTTTAAAGGTAGCAATTATGCCCCGGGTGACCTAAGAATTATTCATTGTCGAAAAGGATTTACATTTCAAACTGCACTAATATTCGCGGGTGCCGGGATCAAGTCGGATTTTATGTGAATTCCAGTTTTGTTATAGTCTGATCTGCATGTTTCCCCTATCGTCAGTGCGCACAAATAAGATCCCTCACTAAATTGATTTTTTATGCAGGTCTACACTGGCAATTTAAGCGAAATGACAACGGCCAGCCAACTGGCCATCTTCTTCCTCCCTTTCGGCAGCTTGCATCTTTCACATATCGGGCACGGCAAGATGACGGGGCGTTCCCTTGCCTCAAAGCAGCGTTCCCATGAATATCAGGATTTCCAATATCAGCCTGAATACTTCGCAGGCTAGACAAGCGATTGTTCACTCGATAATACGACCTTTAACGGCAACATCACTTCTGTGAGCGAGCTTCCTGCCGAGCTGTATTGGGCGCCTATGCCCGGTTTCTTCCCATGTGAGCAAATATGGAATCAAGGTACAGTTTTGGTGGATCGCAGGATAAGACGTTCAAGTGTGAAATGTGTAAGCTGCAGCAGGAATGGTGTAGTAGTTTATCTGCTGGAGGTGGTACCTTTACTGGTCCCCTTGATTAGAATTGAGGTGTCGTCAGGAAAGGTGAATAATCATCAAACAAAATGTATGCAAAAATCAATGTATTTACTCCCGCTGGCTGTTTTCTTCTTATCTATTTGCGCTCGCGCTCAAAAAGTCAACATCGACTCACTTGAGCTGGTTGCTCAAATCAGCCAGGATCAGCTTAAGCTCGGCAAGCTGCAAAATCTGGTCGATGAAAGGACCAGGAACAAGCAAACTTCGGCTGTCAATGCACAAAATTCGGCAAGCAATAATGTAACGGCGGCGGAAAAGCTCAATGATGATCCCGACAATAAGCGGTTGGCCAGAGACGCGAATAATAAAGCAGGCGATGCGAAAAGTGATGCCGGAAAGGCAAGAAAGGATTCACGGAGATTGGACGACTTGAATAAAGATATACTGGATCTAAGAACTAAGATCTCCATTGCACAGGCTAAGCTGAGTGTGTACTCTCCCGCGCAACCAATGATATTGGCCAACCCGCCGGTACCCAGTGTAGACACCACTCAGCACCCATGACCGAAGCATATGAAAAGCGGGCGAGGCACTTGGACCTTCTTGCAGGCCGCTACCTCGCCTGGGGTACGCTCCCTAATACTTTCATCCACCGGACATGTGAGCAGAGGGCTTTCCAGCCAGAAGGATAATAGTTGTAGGGAACGGCGAATATTTCACACTGACGCCGCACGATCTTGCTCAACGCTGCATAGTGGATATGACTGATCTGCGGGAAAAGGTGATGCTCGATCTGGAAATTCAGGCCTCCGGCAAGCCAGGAAATGACTTTATTTTCCGGAGCGAAATCGGCGGTAGTCTTGACTTCATGAATTGCCCATTCTTCACCTATTATCCTGGGTCCGTTAGCCCACTCGAACGTGGTTTTTTCAACAATATGCGCCAATTGAAAGACTATCGATAACGAAAGGCCCATAGTAATGTTGACAGCCAAAAAACCGATTAGCCAGGTCTGCCAGCCCAGAAAGTAGATGGGCAGTAAGGCATAGAAGAATACATATAGCAACTTGCTCGCCCAAAATATAACGTGCTGTTTGGTGCTTACCCGATTGATCGGGGTATTGTGGATTCTCTTTCTAAAATACCTGGCAAAATCGGTCCCCAGAGCCCAGGAGAGGGTGCTCAGCCCATAAAGCACAAACATATACAGGAACTGGAACCGATGGATTGGCAGCCATTTTTGAGTCGTGCACTGCCTCAGCAATGGGCCATTCGCGATGTCATCGTCGATCCCATCGACGTTAGTATATGTATGATGAATGACGTTATGTTTGATCTTCCATATAAACGCGTTGCTGCCCAGTGCATTCATCGATAACCCCATCAGATTGTTCACCCATTTTCTTTCCGAGAAGCTGTTGTGGCACGCGTCATGCATAACATTAAACGCTATGCATACCAGGGCGACCCCGAAGAGCACAGAGGCGAGAATACCCGGTAGCCAGCTATAATGGCCCCAGAGGAGAAACACATAAAGCCCAATGGCGGCCGGGATTAGTATTGCCGCTTTCAGGTACAGCTTCCAATTCCCGGTTCTTTTCAAGTCATTCGCCTTGAAATAAGTATCCACTGACTTTTTAACAGATTGAAAAAATGCATGATTGCTATTGTCGAAGGTAACTTTAGGCATAAACAAGATTTACCAAATAAAAAAGGGCCAGGATACGGACCCGGCCCCTATACTCCATATCCTGTGAAAAACCTATACAAAGGTATGCCTCCTGGGAGAGGAATTGTTACACAAATGCCGGCCTGTGTTTCAAAATTCACATATTCTGCACGGCAAGCTAGCCGGCATTCGAATATTTGAATTATATAAGCTTTTCTATGAATATCATAAGGCTTTATGGAACAGATGCACTATCTTTACAGGTATCTCAGAAAGTGCGACTACCTCGCCCCATTCTTCTTTTACATCCCTCCGACAGATTGTAAATCAGCAATTTCCAAGAACTGTATTGAAGCCGATTCCGTGGTTAGCTAAATAATTTTATCATTTACAAAGCGTTATGCCAAATTCATTTCATTTATTGCGTGTTGGCTGGCGCCCTTTCCCGTAGCTGCATCCCAAAAAGACATTACCCAACCGAGTGATGTCAGTGCATTCAATATTTTTACATTTTTTAAAAATCAGGTCTATGCTTTTTTCATTTTATATATCTCTTTCCCTGCTCGCCCTAGTTTTTTGCATCGCGATTCTGGCTCGTGCCACCAGCCATCGAAAGCTCTCTATAGGCATTGCGTTATATTTAGAAGCACTAAGGGACGAAAATAACGGACACTTTGAAGAGGCAGTCACGGCCTATGAAGCCGTTCTTGTCCAATGCAAAAAGATCAGATTTCAGCGTGTTTTCAGAAATAAAATTACCGGGAAAGTAAAATTACTACATACAATAATCGACTACGATAAGAGTACCCGGTACATTAGATAATCTTCTCAGATCCCTGATTTCAGCCGTGTAAATTTGCTGACTTTAGCCGGAGATTTCGCTGATCCTCCAATACTTAAGTATTTAACATCATTATCTTGAAGCTCTATATCAGAAATATGGTCTGTATCCGGTGTTGTATGGTAGTTAAAGACGAATTGACGAAACTGGGGCTGCATTACAGTTCCGTTGAATTAGGGGAGGCGGAAATCATCGAAAACATTTCGCCAAACCAGCGCGACGCGTTACAGGAAGGGCTGTTGAAGTACGGGCTCGAGTTGATGGACGACAAAAAAAGCGTATTGATCCAGAAAATAAAGACGCTGATTATCGGGTTGATCCACTATTCCGAGGAGCCACTAGCCGTCAACCTATCGACTTATTTAGCCGAAAAACTGGACTACGATTACACTTATCTCGCAAACCTTTTTTCGGAAGTACAGGGCATTACCATCGAAAAATTCTTTATTGCCCATAAAATTGAACGGGTAAAGGAGCTTCTTGTCTATGACGAGCTCACACTGACGGCAATCGCGTACAAGCTGCACTACAGTAGCGTGGCGCATCTCTGCACGCAGTTCAAGAAAGTGACCGGACTGACGCCTTCCCACTTCAAATCGCTGAGAGAAAAGAGGCGGTCTATGTTAGACGAGCTGTAGATGCGGTCTTCCTGAATGCTAATTCCACTTTTCTCCCAGCACGAAAGAGACCATATAATATACGTCTTCTGGGAGGACCGGCTTGCTCATAAAATGCGCCGCACCAAGTTGCTTTAATCTCACCGATTCCCCGACATCCCTGGAGGTCGTGTAGACGATCACCGGAATGGACGACAGCCGGGGGTCCTTTTTTATTTCAACCAGGCATTCTTCTCCGCTCAGACCGGGCATGCGCAGGTCCAGGAAAATGTAGTTCGGCAATGGGTTGGCCTGGTTTCTGAGATACAGCAAAGCCGCCTCGCAGCCGGGAGCGGGGATACACGTGATGGTATCGTCCACCTCCTTTGCCATCTCGAAAAAAAGTTTTCGGTCATCCGCATCGTCGTCCACCAGAAAAATAGTCATAGACTTATATTTATTTTAAATGAAAGGAGATACCTATTGTTCCATAGGAAGGATAATACGAAAACTTGTGCCAGTACCCTTTTTGGATTCTGCGGTGATCTCACCGTGATGGTTGGCGATGATGCGCTGACACAAAGCAAGTCCGATGCCGGTGCCCTCGAAATCTTCTCTTGGATTCAGCCGCTGGAAGACCTGGAACACCTGTTTTGCGTAACGCTGATCGAACCCGATACCGTTATCCTGTACGAGTATTTCCACGTAAGGTCCATCTCCGCCCAGACCTTCTTTATCGGGTATGTCGTCCGATAACAAGACGCGGGAGGAAACGTGGATCACCGGCGGTCTGCCCGGTTTGGCAAATTTGAGCGCGTTCCCCAGCAGGTTGTGGAACAACTGGTCCACCTGCAACGGGACGGCTCGAATGGTGGGCAGCGGACCAATATTTATCACTGCTGCCTTCTCTTTGATCAGCAAGTCGAAATCCCCGGTGACGGTTTTGAGAAGAGCGTCCAAATCAACCCGCTCGAATGCGTTGGCATCCAATACCTTTGCGAAATTAAGCAAGTCCCTGACCAGGTCGGACATCCGTTCTGCCGATAGACTTATCTTTTGCAGCAGGTCCCTCGCCTCGCCTTCGATCTGATTGCCGTGACGTTCCTTGAGGATATGGGCAAAGGTGCGGATTTTCCGTAGGGGCTCCTGCAAATCGTGCGAAGCGGCGGTTGCATACTGTGCGAGGCTTTCATTCGATTGCTTAAGCGCAAAATTCGCCTGCTCCAGCGAGCGGGTGCGCTCTCTTACCTTGTCTTCCAGGTCGCGTTCCCGTTCTCTGATGTCCGTTTCATCCTCGATGGCTATCAGGATCATCAGGTCTTTCTCATCTTGTTGGACGATGCGGCTCGCATTGAGCAGCAATACCCGTTCCCCCACGCCCTCCAACACAAGCCTGATCTCAAAGTCCGTGATCCTGTGATTGACCGACAAGGCATTATCCAGCATGGCATGGAGGGCAGGTACATCCCATTGCCCGTTGCTGAGGGAAAAAAAGGATTTACCTTCCGTATCCGCTTCACGGGTCCCTAATTTCTTATAAAAGGAAGGGTTGGCCGTCCTCACCTTCATCTCTTTATCGAGTACGACCAGTGGTTCCCGGATGGTCGCGACTATGGATTCCGAATACAAGCGGAGTACGTTCAACTGTTCGTTCCTATCGAATAGCTCCCGGTTGAGTGTAGTGAGCTCTTCATTTGTGCTTTGGATCTCTTCCTTGGAGGTCTCGAGCTCCTCGTTAAGGCTTTGCAGCTCCTCACTGCCTGAGAGCAGCTCTTCATTGGCGCTCTGCAACTCTTCGTTGGCCGTTTCCTGCTCTTCGGTGATGGCCCGCATATCTTCCCGCAACCGCGCAAGCTCGCTTTCCAGTTGTTCGACCCGAAGGCTTTCCGCGCTCGGCTTCTGTGTGCCGGCCCCCAATTCACCCTCCTTTTGCGCGACAGTCTGCCCTCGCGGTCCGGATGTCTCTTCCCGGAAAAGGACCAGGTAATACTGTTCGACCGTATTGGGTAAAGGGATAACCTCCAACGTCACCCAATGTTGCCGGTCCATGAATTGTACCGGAATATGTTCCTTGACCTCCGTTGTGTTACCAGCTCTGGCCTTATGCAAAGCATTCCTCAACTCGAAGGCCAATCCTTCGCGTGCCATCTTCAAAACGTTCAGGCTCGGCTTCCCCGGTGAAGGCTCCAGCCACGTCCCCGTGGATCCCCTGAACTGCACAATCTCCAACTGTTCATTTACTACGACCCCCGGTGGCATATACAGGGAAAGCAGGGTCTCATCCGCGCTCTTTTGAAAATCGTCCCCGGGCGGGCCCTTTCTGGAGTTATAGGAAGCTTTCCCATGAGGTTTATCCGCACCCTCCATTGCCTGGTGTACATACCGACCTCGCCCGGGTTTGCGGAGATATAGCTTTTCATGTTTACCCACCACCGTAAAGAGATCGGCGGCAGGCGCCACCGTTTCGGAAGTTCCCAAAAGCAGATACCCGGTTTCATTCAGGGCATAATGAAAGGTCGTCAGAGCTCGTTTCTGCAGAACCGGATCCATATAGATCAGTACATTTCGGCAACTGACCAGGTCTATTTTTGCAAATGGCGGGTCTTTCAGAAAATTATGTGTGGCGAATACGCACACTTCCCGAATTTGCTTATTGACCTGATAGCTCCCGTTTGTCTTCACAAAGTACCGCTGCAGAAGGGTTTCGCTCAGACCGGTGACATCCTTGCGTGTATACAGCCCACTCCTTGCCTTGGTAATAGATCGTTCAGAAAGGTCAGAAGCAAAGATCTGGAAATTGGCATTCTTAGTCCTGTCGTCCATGCTTTCAAACATACAAATGCTCATGGAATACGCCTCCTCGCCGGTTGAGCATCCGGCCACCCAGATCCGCAGGGGAGCCTCATTTTCCTTCCCGTCCAACATAGCAGGGATCAATGACTGCCTCAGTTGGTCAAAGACCTCGGGGTTCCGGAAAAACCCCGTCACGGGGATCAGCAGGTCCTGGTACAAGAGATCCTGCTCCGCTATATTTCCCCTGAAATAGGCGAGGTAGGCGGCAATATTCGCTATCTTGCTCAGCCCCATCCGACGTATGATACGCCGCCGTATGGTACTTTGTTTGTAATAGGTAAAATCCGTTCCCGTCCGGACGACCAGAATATGCAACAATTCGCTGAAAGTCCCTTGCCAGCCGGCCGCGGTGTCTGAACTGTCTTCTGCCGGATTGCTCATAAAGGCTTGCGCAAGATGTGCCAGTTGATCGGGAATATTTTCGGGTGCCAGGATAAAGTCCACCACCTCTGCATCGATAGCGCTATCCGGCATCCCCCGGGCGCCCGCCGACGCGGGCTCCTGCGCAAAAGTAAATCCTCCCTGTTCCCTGATCGCTGTCAAACCGAGCGTACCATCAGTGGCTGTGCCCGACAGGACCACTCCGATAGCGCGACTTTGATGAACAGCAGCCAAAGAAGTGAAAAATACGTCAATCGGCATGTTCCGCTCGTTCTTCGGCGGCCGGGGGCTAAGTTGCAGGTGCCCGTCTACGGCAATCAGTATCTTATTGGCCGGAATGATATAAATGTGGTCTGGTTTGACCAGTACGTGGTCCGTGATCTCTTCGATGGGTATACGGGTCACCTTTTGGAGCAGCTCCGGCAGCATGCTCTCATGCGTCGGTTCCATATGCTGCACCAGGATAAATGCCATACCTGAATGTTGCGGGATGGCCCTGATCAGCCTTTTGAACGCATCCAATCCCCCCATGGATGCACCCACTCCCACTACCGGGAACAGGTTCACCGCAGACCGGCTTAAAATCGTATTTTCAATCTCTCCCATGACAACTAATCATCCGGTTGCTTTTGTTAAAAGGTGCAAACTCTAAGGTACAGCTATTCCTACTCTAAGAAAATTTCAGTAAATTACAACAACGGCGACTCCATCTTCAAAATGCTATGAAACTCTATATAAAGGATATGGTGAGCCTGAACAGCCAGGTGATCGTAAAGAGCGAGCTGATAAGGCTCGGCCTCCACCCGATTACCGTCGAAAGGTGCGAGGCGGACATTCGGGAGAACCCTGTTCAGGAGCAGCGCCACGAGCTGCGAATGGCACTGGCCGGAGCTGGATTCGAGCTGCTTGAGGACAAAAAAGATATCCTCATCCAGCGGATCAAGAATATCATCATCGAAGTAATCTACGATACAGAGGAGCCGCTGGTTTATAATTTGTCCCGCTACCTGAGCGACCGGCTGGTACATGATTATACCTATATGTCCAACCTGTTCTCGGAACGGCTGGATACCACCATAGAAAAATTCTACATCCGGCACAAGATCGAAAAGGTAAAGGATTTGCTTGTTTACCAGAGGCTGACCGTAACTGAAATAGCTCATAAAATGCACTACAGCAGCGTGGCCCATCTCTCCAGCCAGTTTAAAAAAGTTACGGGTCTGACCACCTCCCAATTCAAACAGCAAAATAACAGAGACTTCTCCGTGACGACCAACCGTTGACTACAACCGGTGCAAGGTAGAATCCGGAATTGTCCTGTCAACGATAGGTCGAGATCCGGCCAGCTCCTTTTCGATCATGAATAAGAAAGAGATCATCAAGCCATGTACCACCTATACCCTCATTAATGCATAGCTCTTCGCAATTTCCTTTTGGTATTCGTGGGCCAATAAGGAGTGGCCATGGGCAGTAACAGTATTTTCAGCGGCCTTCTCATACGCTCCGGCCTCAAAAAGGCGCGCAGCAGCGAGATGGGCCTTGGATGCCAAATGAAAGTGGTCGGCCGCCTTTTTGTTATTTTCAATGATCTTCCGATTTTCCCGGAAAGAGTCATCGACCTTAAATATTCTTGAAAAACCATTGTTCTTTATCGCAAATGCTGCAGTTGACATATATTTTCGATTTATACCGTGATTACGTCTTGCCGGAACTGCAAAAGTGAGGAATTAATTTCAACCTTTTGCTATAGAGAAGTTGTCCTGTATTGTATCATTCACACATGCGAATACAGCGCGCCAATGATGTGTGAATCTTGAAAGCCTTACCAGCAATAGTATAACGATTTAGTCAGAAATAATCGGTAATTTTGACGGTTAAATTAAGCGAAATATATGATGCACAAGGACAAAAACATCCCAGGACAATACGCTCTTTTCCTTTCCGGAAGTAAAAAATGTGATTCGGCCGGGAAGGCTTCATTTTATGATCAGGACACATTTGCTACTGGCCAGCTGGAGCGGGCACTGGATCTAAGGAACTGCGGATTCCCGATCGCGGGATTGGGGCTTCAGGAAAGGATTAAATATCATTTCTTCCAAAATTTTCGACCTTTTTGGGTCAAATAGGTGTGCCCGGTAACTCAACCTCATCGTCCCTTACGCCGGATGGAGGAGTTCCTACGCTGGTTGTCAGCCCGGACATTTCGAAATCCGTGTTATCAAGCACCTTTCTTAATATTGAGGCATCGATCACCCTGTTGGTGGTTATCCATACCTGCATTTTTCGCAGGTCGACATTAACATCCCTCGTGTCCAGAATCGCCTCCAGCCTTTTTCTGACGGTGGCGACATCTGCGCTGGTGCACATTCCGCTGACGCGAAACCTATAAATGAATGATTTTGGCATTTCTTCTCCTCATTTTTGTTTTGGCCATTTATTGGCGGGCGAAGGAAGGTATTGCCAAAGATAATTCGACCGTTGACAAATACATTATACAGTTAAGGCGTCTCGTTATATAATTCGCACTTCCTGAAGATCAGGAACTTGATCCGGATATTAGGGATTGGCGCCCGATCACGGCTTTCAAGCCGATCTATTGATCCTTCTTTTCCCCGAAACTGTCCGCGACGAGTTGGCCAGCTTAGGCCTGACGCCTCCCGCTGGTTGAATGGCCGGAATATCTGACCTTTGCGATATGGCTTCGGCTCCCCTGCACTTATTCAACATGTATCCGACACGGCGCTTTGGATCGCCGCCTTTCGCGCCGAAGAATCCCGGCGGAGCGACGCCGTGTTCAGGGACGAGCTGGCGGAAAGGTTGGCGGGCGAGAAGGGGCGGGCAATGGCAGCGGCGACGCCGCACCGGAAGCCATGGCGTTTGCGATGGTTGTCCGAACTTGCGCCATCGATCGGTTGATTTTGATGGCAATAGAGAAGGGCATCGACACGGTGATCAACCTGGGGGCGGGATTGGATACCCGCCCATACCGGATGCAGCTTCGCCAAGACTGCAATGGATAGAAGTCGACCTTCCCGGCATTGTAAGTTACAAAACAGAGTTGCTGGAGGGGGAACGCGCCAATTGCGCCTTGCGCCGGATCACCTGCGACCTGTCCGATGACAGCGATCGCGAACGGCTCTTCGATCAACTTTCCAGAAGCTCCCCGAAAGTGATTGTCATCACGGAGGGACTGATCGCGTACCTAAGCGCTGAACAGGCCGCTGCCCTGTCGCGCAGCCTGCATGCCATGCCTTCGTTCCGGTACTGGATCATGGATTATAATGCAGGGCGGTTCCGTCGCCGAAAGAGTATCCGGGATCTGCAGAAGGTACTGGGGCCCGTAAAGTTTCGATTCCACGTGGAAGACCCCCTCGGCTTTTTCAGGCGTGACGGCTGGAAAGTGGACACCGACCTCCATATCCTCGATGAAGCCGGCCGGATCGGGCGCCGGCTTCCGTTGAGCTTTCCGGTGAAATGGCTGATGCGGCTGCTGGGCAGGCGCCAGCGCAGGATTGGCAACCGGACATATGTCTATGTGCTGCTCCAGCGGTAATGCACCACTTTGGTTTGATCACATATTTTCGGCGTTCGTCCCATTTTTTTTTAAAACACCTTCAGGATTCCCTGCTGCCGAGGACGGGCTCCGGGTTACTGCTATACCTAAAGCACCCGCCTACCAGTGTGTAATTCGCCATTAAGCGGCATCTTATAAGTATTAATTGTAACCGCATCAACCGTAAAGGCATCATAATCAGGATCCTAATCGTGGCATCGGTACCCATTCCGGTCGCAGCATTCGGGCAGAGACCGGGTTTACAAGGAAAATATACCGCCAGCTTTTGGGGTAGCGAAACTATCACATTCTCTGGCAAAGATTCCTTTAACTTTTACGGGTTCTATTGCACGTACGGCGTCGGCGGAAGAGGAAGGTATGAAATCAGGGGTCGCCGATTATATTTAAATTTCAGCAGGGAGAAACGGCCAGACGACTCGGTAAGATCTCCGGTTTTGCTCAAGACTCCGACACCCGATACGGTGGGTATCGTCACGATAAAATGCTTTGATCCTGACAACCGGCCCATTGCTTACGGTAGCCTACGGTTGATAACAAAGACGCGCGTGGGATGGACGATGACTGCCGACAGCGCCGGCCAGGCGTCATTCCGGATCGCAAAGAGCTATTTCCCCGTAATTCTTGAGATGACCTCCATCGGCTATCCAACGCAGCAACTGACCATCCGCGATTATTCAGGCTATTTTATCAAAATCTTCAGCGGACCAGGCAGGTTCGAAAAAGAACTGCACAACGGAGAAACGGTTGTTTACAAAATCGGCAAAATATCTGAAGATTGCCTATCACTTAGAACGGAAAAACCGGCAGAAACATTCCGGGTATATCGGAAAATGCGCACGTAGTACCAGTCCCGTTGATGCAAAGGCAGACCCCGCCAAAATGGCCGGCAGGGAACCTCCCGAAAAAAATAAAAGTATTTTAATGCTTTTATTAAAATAATATTTCTATCTTTGTGGAGACGCTAAAAAAAAGTTATGCCTACAATTCAGGAAAACACGCTCGATGTCACGCTGCTGGAACCCCGGCAGAAACATCCTACCATCTTTTCCCGCTTCGATCAGCTGTCGGGAGGGGAAAGCCTGACGATCTTTAACGACCATGATCCCAAGCCCCTATATTACCAGTTGCTGGGAGAAAGAGGGGATGTGTTCAACTGGGAATACCTTGAACAAGGCCCCGAATGGTGGAAGGTCCGGATCACCAGGCGGGGAAGCGGGGCACAGAGCGAAACGCTCGGGCAGATTGCTGCTAAAGATATCCGCAAGGCGCAGGTGTTTAAAAAGTACGGCCTCGACTTCTGTTGCGGGGGGAAAAAGACGGTTGTCGAAGCCTGTGCTGAGAAAGGCCTCGATGTTACCCGGGTGGAGCAAGAGCTCCAGCAGGCCGGCAAGGACAAGGATGCCCGTCCTCTGCCGTACAATGAATGGGATCCGGGATTTCTCGCCGATTATATCGTGAATACACATCACCGGTATATCAGGAAGAACCTGCCGGACCTTGTTGCTTATGCCAGCAAGGTGGCGCAGGTGCATGGAACCCTCCATCCCGAGCTGCCGGCTGTGTGTAAGTTGGTAGAACATATTAATGCCGAACTGACAGCGCACCTGGATATCGAAGAAAAGATATTGTTCCCTTATATCAAAGCCCTGGCGACGGGTGGTCCCAACTTGAAAACCGGGGAGTTGCTGTCTTTTGGCGCCGCCGGTAACCGGATACACCGGATGGAGAAAGAGCATGAGGCGGTTGGGCAGGACCTGGAAGCCATCCGGGAGTTAACGTCGAATTATGTCCTTCCGGAGGATGCCTGCGCCAGCTACAGCCTCCTGTTCCGCATGCTTCCGGAGTTTGAAGAAGACCTTCATTTGCATGTACACCTGGAGAACAATATTTTATTCCACAGAACACTGGAGCTGGAGGAGCGGATGGGTTTTTGAATGCACCGAGGCAGCGATGTCCCGAAAAACGAAATAGGAGTGATGATCACCGTTAACGCAAATACCAGGATTGCTGAAGTTCTTCGGGAACAGCCGGCCGCGTTGGAAGCCATTATCGCCATCTCACCCCGGTTCGAACGGCTTCGCAATCCTTTATTAAGAAAGATTATGGCCGGAAGGACATCCATTGCCATGGCCAGCAAGTTGGGAGGATGCGAGGTCGGCGAGTTCCTAAACCGGCTGGGAGCACTGGGATTTGTAATAGACCGGGAGGCAGTGCAAACCGGGGATTCTGGCGCAGCATCGACGCTCGGGCCCGCTATGCCGGCTTTCCTGCGGGATATTGGTCCTTACCGCGTAAAGGAGCTGGATGTTCGGCCCATTATAGCGGGTGGAAAGGACCCTTTGAGCCACATCCTTGCCGCAATAGGGAATCTCGGCCAGGGGACCGTCCTGAAGATCGTGAATAGTTTCGAGCCTACCCCGCTAGTCCTGTTGCTCGGAAAGAAAGGGTTTGAATCCTGGACGGATTTTATACAGGCCGATGTGGTCCATACTTATTTCTATCGGCGTGCAGAAAGGTCTCCGGTGAACCTTGCGCACCCCCCTGCATTGGACGAATGGGACGGAGCTATGGAGCGCTTTGCCGGAAAACAGGTGGTCGCCGACGTGAGGCGGCTGGAAATGCCTCTGCCGATGTTAACAATCCTGGACAAGCTGAAAGACTTGCCGGCGGAGCATGCTTTGTTCGTTCACCACAAACGTATCCCCGTTTTTCTTTTGCCGGAGCTGAAGGAAAGAGGGTTCGAATATTGCATACGGGAGATCCGCGAAGGTGAAGTAGATATCCTTATCTTTAAAAAAATTACTACTTGACAGGAAACAGTCATACGGTGGGGGGCGATACGACCCATCGGGTGGTATTACCTTTTTATGCCTATGCGGCCTTTTCTTTCCTGGCCGCGAGCCTATTGTTGTTCCGGTCTTCGTCCGCCTTTACCGGGCATTTTTTTCAGCCGGCGATCCTCGCCGTGACGCATACGATGGCGCTGGGCTGGGGAACCATGATCATCATGGGCGCCAGTCACCAGCTTTTGCCTGTACTCACGGAAAACAGGTTGTTCAGCGTCGCACTGGCGTATGTTTCATTCGTACTGGCCGCAATCGGCATTCCGCTGCTGGTATACGCCTTCTACACTTTTCAACTGGGATGGCCGGCGAGATGGGGCGGAAGTGCCATCGTCGTCGCCATTTTTTGTTTTGTTATCAATATTTGGGGAACCCTGACAGGGGGGAACAGGGATAATGTGCACGCCGTCTATGCCGTGACGGCATCGGTGTGGTTATTGCTGGCTGCCTTTACCGGTCTGGCACTGGTATACAATTTTACTTCGCCCTTCCTGCCGCAAGGCTCCCTCGCCTATCTTCCTTTTCATGCCCATATCGGCATAGCAGGCTGGTTCCTCTTGTTGGTGATCGGCGTCGGATCAAGGTTGATCCCCATGTTCCTGATCTCGAAGTACGCCAACGAGCGATTACTTTGGATCATTTATTTCCTGATCAACGGCGGGCTGTTGTCTTTCTTATTTTTGTTTTTCCTGCCCGCCGGTCTTTCCTTTGCCTGGTTGCCCATTATCGTCGTATTCATCGCCCTGGTTCTTTTCGGTTATTATTGTTACTGTTGTTACCGGGAGCGGATCCGCCGGCAGGTGGACAGCCGCATGAAAATTTCCCTGTCATCCACCGGCATGCTATGGATACCTCCGATCCTGCTGATCATACTGGTCGCCGCACTGCCGGTTGGCCACGTGGATAGCCGGCTGGTGCTCGTCTACGGATTCATTACCTTTTTTGGCTGGATAACCGCCATTATCCTGGGAATGACGTTTAAGACCTTACCCTTTATCGTATGGAATAAGATCTACCATGCACGGAGCGGCGCCGGAAGTTCGCCGAACCCGGGGGAATTGGTGGACAACAGCCTGTTCAGGGCCATGATGGTCGCCTGGCTGGCGGGGTCACTGGTCTTTATCGCCGGGATCTGCTGCCGCAGGGTTCCCGTACTGCGGGCGGGTGCCGCCCTGCTGGTGTCGGCGGCCGTCTTATACAATTGGAACGTATGGAAGGTATTGACGTATAAATCACCCGCGAAATGAATGTAGTCACCAACAATGACTTGCAATGTACGATCGCGCTGGCCGCCCTGGAAAATGTTCTGGACCCGGAGATCGGGCTGAATGTGGTCGACCTTGGCTTGATCTATCGGCTCGAATTTGATGAGCCGGGATTGGGCATAGCCGTGGCCATGACCCTCTCCACGCCCTATTGCCCGATGGGGGAATCCATCACGGCGGCGGTGGAGCAGGTGTTGAAAGAGACATTTACCGGCATTTCCGTGACCATCGAACTTACCTTTCAGCCACCCTGGAGCTATGATCGGATTTCCGAGGCGGGGAAAATCTTTTTAAGTAGATAAACTATGCTGAGTCTTACCTGCAAAACGGCCATCAAAGCAGTAATCTTTCTTGCAACCCGAACGGATCCTGCCGAACGGCCAGGTATTAAAGAGATAGCTGCTGCTATCCGCGCCAACGAGCATACCGTGGGCAAACTGTTGCAAAACCTGGTGAAGCAAAAGGTGATCAACAGTGCCAAGGGGCCGTCCGGCGGGTTTTATATCTCAGGCGAACAGCAGAAGCGGCCGGTCATGGCCATCATTGAAGCCATTGACGGAAATGCCCTATTTACGGAATGTGGCCTCGGGTTGAGCAAATGTTCAGCGGCGCATCCCTGCCCGATTCACGATGATTTTAAGGAAGGCAGGATGCTCCTGGAGAAGCTCTTCAGGACCCGGCGGATCATCGATCTATGCGGCGCTGTCAGCAGCGGGACCGCTTACCTCACGGGTTAAAAACAATGGCACCGAAATTGGGCGGAAGCGCCCGGTTTCACGAATCGGCCAACAGATCATAATATTCGTCATCCTCATTTTTCCCGCCGAACCCTTCGCCGATCCTTTTACTGCTATCCAGGAACTCGATGGACCGGATCCATTTGACCATTTTATAACCAAGCTGGTTTTCCACGCGGAGCCGGAGCGGTGCGCCATGCTCAGCGGGTAGCGGTGAATAGTTCATTTCCCAAGCCAGGATGCAACCGGGCTTGAGGCAATTGTCCAGCGTGTGAGTATCATAGTAAGTGCCTCCATACAGCCCTTCACCATAGGAAAAAAATGCCACGACGCTGGCGCCGGGTTTCGGCCGGACCATTTCGACGATCCGGCGCATTGGGACCCCGCCCCATTCAGCAATGCCGGTCCATCCCTGGATGCAATGATGCATGGTGATCTGCTGCTGAATTCCCATGGCCTCAAGATCCGCCAGGGATAGCTGTACCGGGTGCTCCACCATCCCGCCGACGGACAGCCGGTAGTCCCGGAAGGATTGGTCCGCCAGCCGCCGCCACTCCTCCGATTGCGGCATCTTGCCGTTCATCCAGAAGTAGGACGAAATATCCTTTTGCCGGTAGTATAGCTTTGGCTTCAGTCGGTTAATGGTCAGCCGCCATAGCGTTCCGTTGATAGCCGCTTCCATCTGCTGCAAGACCCGGGGTCGCCGCCACGACAGCCAATGCGCGAAAACGGCAAAGAGCACCACCGCTAGCACTATGGCGCTAACGATGACGATACCGCGATGGTCTGACAGGCTATCCGTACCCAGAATGATATGGTTCATGTTCCTTATTGCGCCGGTCAGCACCACGAGCGTCACATGGATCACAAGGAAGACCAGGAAGGCAAGTAGTACCAGGAAATGCACCGAGCGGGCCGTCTGCCGGTTGCCGAAGAGTTTAGGCAGCCAATGCATCCGGTTTTCGACCGCTGGTGACATGGCCATCCCCGAGACGAGGGCCACCGGTGCAAGCAGGAAGACAACTGTGAAATAGGATAATTGCTGCAACGCATTGTAGCGAAAGAAGCCGTTTGGTTCGGCCGGCCAGTGAAATGTAGCATAGTGCACAAACACATTCCACGCATCGGGAATGACCGACCAGGAGGTCGGCACCAGCCGCCGCCAATGATCCGTCGCGAGCAGCAACACGATAAAGACGATGCCGTTCAAAATAAAGAAAGGGACGGTGATAAAATGCCAGCACCGCGCGATCCCTACCGAATGCCGGTAACCTGGCAGTCCCAGCACCGGGCTGATATATCGGGCATCGTCCTTGGCCGTGTACAACCGGTCGCGCGGAACCTTGTGGGGCGTGAACCGGATCCACTCCGAACCAGGATTGCAGCCGTTGTTCCAATATAGGCGCGGATGGTCGGCAAGGATCGATAACCCACTCCGCATGATCAACAAAAGAAAAAAGAAATTCACCCAGTGAGAAAGCCGGACCCAGCTGGGGAAACCACGCGGTAATTCCTTTGTCGCCGTCGCCAGTACCGGACCGACCGGTCCCGGATTGGCTGGAAGGCCGCCAATTGCCAGTTGCAGCCAGGCGGCACCTACGGTGGCTGCGACAAGCCCGGCGAATGTCCACCAGACATAGGGTTTGAGCCCGATGAAGACGCGCCGGTCAGCCGGATATTTTACAGCCTGTTCCGCCGGCGAAAAATGTGTAAACATAAAAAAGGTCCGAGTACCAAAGGTAAGACAGTTTAGGAATTCACTTCCCGGCAATATTTCTGGACACGTTCTTCCGGTGAGACCATTATTTCCGTTTTAGTATCGATCCCATGATCGGCCCTCCGGAATTCAACATGCGCCTGTGAAAATATTACCTCATATTTTTTGGCGGTGCGCAACGTAGGTTCATAGGTAGTCGACCAAAAATTGCCACTGTTCCCGTCCTTAATATAACAAAAGATAACACGGTCGTCCTTGGTAGGGTCTTCTCTCCAGCGGGTAACAGCAAGGTCTTTCCAGCGGCTGTACCCCGCTCCGGAATTGGCGATCATGACCTGGTAGCGCCCATTGCTCAACAGTTGTATTTCCGGGATCCTTGTATAGCGGGTATTGATGATCCGGACTTGTGCGGCGGACCCTGACGAATGCGATTCGACCATGTCTTCCGTATGCGCATAGAATAGGGTGACTCGGGGGATGCGTTCCTGCAAAAGCAGCAGGGTCGCCTGAAAACGAAGTTCCGATACAAACCTGTGCTGCATCGGCTTGTTCAACAGGACATAGGCCAACGACAGCAATCCCTTGCCCTGGTGGTGGACCATATAAGATTGAATGATCACTGAGGTCTTGTCCCTGGGCGGCCGGGAAGCCGTATAGTCCACCGCCTCACGAAAACCATATTCACCTTCCAGGCCTATCGCTGATAAGATCTGCAGGTTGGCAACGGCGCTTTCGGGCATAACCATTAATGCCAGCATACAGCCATAAGGTGCAATGACAAAATTCTCTTCCAGTCCACGGGTGAGCCCAAGTCCGGGTACGCCGAACGCCCGATACTGATAGTTCAGTTAAGCAACAGATCATTGACACCTTTGCTTTTCTCAAGGTATTTGGAGAAGTGATTCTTCAAGTACTCATACTTCTTTAGCGTGGCCTTGCTGTACCCTTACCAATCTGGGCACTGACTTGCCCAATGTGGTAATCGAATGCCTCCATAACCGTCTTACGTCCCCCTCCCTGGCCAAGGTACCGGGCCTTAAGGGCATCCGCTGAGATCAATTCGTCTTTGCCGATCAATTGGCGCTAGTTTTCATGGAATTTGACCTCTAAGGTTTTCAGGAATGCATTAATGGCTTTGGCTTCCGGGGAATTTCCGGCAATACATTGCTTGTCGCGGTTCCATTTGTCAGGATGAGCCCACTTATTCAATGACCTCCACCCTCTTATCGCACGAAATGCGTAGGTAAATAGGCGATAATCCCGTCTTGTTGTCTGATTATTGATTCTTTAAATAGAAAAGAAGCTGATACTTATTGTTCTTAAGGGTCTGAGATTTGACCTCTATCAGCTTTGATCTGCGGTGATCGTAAGTTTTAGCCTTTTTATCGACCTGGACATCCTTTTCGGATGTTCCTGCGGTCGATGAATGATTTTCGACTTCAAACATAACACATCGCTTTCTAGGCTGCAAGCCCCTGATTGGAACAATTTGTTAATTGAAGGAGTCAAAAATGCTTTGCCAGCGGGGTTTTGGGGCTTTCCGGTGACCTCAAAAACCGCCCGCGTGTGAGGTCACCTGATAGGTAACCATAGATTTCGTGGGAGTTTACTTTCTTTTACCGGTGCTGGAAAGAAAAATCCCTGATAACTATAATATTACCAGGGATTCAGTGAAGTTAATTTCTTCTGATGCGGAGAGGGAGGGTGCAGGAATGCCGCAATAAGTCCGGCCAAAAGTCTTGAAAGTATGGATTTAGCTAAGGAGGTATAATTTCCCGTATTGTTCATAACAAAGAGTTTTGCGTTGATCGTCGATCTTTACAACCTGAATACGTATGCTGTCAGGATTTTGGCGTATTCTCCTTATCAGCCTTATCCTGGCCGATACCCATGGTCAGCGCGGTTAATCCTGCCATACTGCCTAACTGCATGGTATCAATAGCCGAGCTGGGTACGATGACGATGGTTGAATTCTGCTTCAATCCTTCATATAGCATGTTCATCGCTCTCAAATGGAGTGCTACGGGGTTGTTCGCATAGGTGAGGGCAGCCTCTCCGAAATTTTGGGCTATCTGCCGTTCCGAATCGCCAAGGATCACGCGGGCCTGCCTTTCCCTTTCGGCCTGGGCCTGCATGGACATGGCACTTTCGAGCGCGGCGGGGATCAATACGTCCTTGACCTCGACGGAATTGACAGTGATGCCCCAGGGTTCGGTACGCTCGTCAATTATTGTTTGCAGCATGACGCTGATTTTGTCTCTCCCTTCCAGCATATCGGAGAGCATGGTCTTTCCGATGACGTCCCGCAGCGCGGTCTGGGAAGCCCAGCTGATCGCGGTCTTATAGTCTGCCACTTCAAGGGCGGCCTTTCTCGGATCCAAAACTTTCCAAAACAAGACTGCATCGACATCAACGGGAACGGTGTCTTTGGTCAGCGTTTTTTCCGCCTTAAAAGAGGTCGTGATCACCCGGGTGTCGATCCAGAAGGGAATGGTATCCAGAATGGGGACGATGAAAAATAGACCCGGTCCCCTAAGTGATCGGAAATTACCCAGGCGAAGGATCACGGCTTTGTCCCAGGGGTCCGCGATCTTGATGGAAGCGGAGACGAGCAGCGCCAACAGAAAAAAGCCGATCCCAATGATAATGCTTTCGACATTATTAGCAGGATCATAGACCAGGTAAGCGAGACCCAGGCCGATCGCAAAAATGACGACAAATACAAAGCCGCCGAAAAAGTTTTTACTTCTCATTGTAAACCTCCTGATATTAAGATCAATTGTCAAAGATTATTGTCGAGTGATGGATGCCCCGGGGGGCGATCTTCATTTCCATTTCCAGTTCCTTATTTCGGGAAGGTCCTGGCCGTTGGCGTATATATATTGTTTATGTTCTATGAGCTTGTCCTGCAGTTCCAGTTTGAGGTAGGATGCGGTGTCTTTTAATTGCGGCAGGCGGTCGAGGGCGTCCATGACGAGGTGAAAACGGTCGAGGTCATTGAGAACGGCCATGTCGAAGGGAGTGGTGATGGTGCCTTCTTCCTTATAGCCACGGACATGTATATTATTATGGTTGTGCCGCTTGTACGTCAGCCTGTGGATGAGCCACGGGTAGCCGTGAAAGGCGAAGACGACAGGCTTGCTCCGTGTGAAGAGGTCGTCGAAGTCGGTGTCGGTGAGTCCATGAGGGTGCTCACTATGAGGTTGGAGCTTCATCAGGTCGACGACGTTGACCATCCTTATTTTGAGGTCCGGTAAATGGGTGCGGAGGATAGAGATGGCGGCGAGGGTTTCGAGGGTGGGAACATCGCCGGCGCACGCCATGACGAGGTCTGGTTCGAGGTTCGCGTCGCTGCTGGCCCAGGGCCAGATGCCGATGCCCTTGGTGCAGTGGGTGACGGCCTGATCCATATTCAGCCACTCGGGGGCCGGATGCTTGGCGGCTACGACCACGTTGACGTAATGCCGGCTTCGTAGACAATGGTCCATGACAGACAGGAGGCAGTTGGCGTCAGGCGGAAGATAAACGCGGACGATCTCCGCTTTTTTGTTGACGACGTGGTCGATAAAACCAGGATCCTGATGTGTGAATCCATTGTGGTCCTGTCGCCAGACATGGGAGGAAAGCAGGATATTGAGGGAGGCGAGTTTCCGGCGCCAAGGAAGTCCAGCCGTGACTTTCAGCCATTTGGCATGCTGGTTGAACATCGAGTCGATGATATGTATAAAAGCTTCGTAGCTATTGAAGAGACCGTGTCTGCCGGAAAGCAGGTAGCCTTCCATCCAGCCTTCGCATTGGTGTTCGCTGAGGACCTCCATGATACGGCCATCGGTGTTCAGGTATTCATCGCCGGCTAAGGTGTTGCCCTCCCATTGGCGGTCGGAAGCTTCAAAGACGGCGTTCAGGCGGTTGGACAGGGTTTCATCAGGGCCGAAGATGCGAAAGTTCCGCTGATCCTGGTTGAGGCGGATAATGTCGCGAAGAAATCCTCCCAGCACGAAAGTGTCGCCCGTCCCCAGGATACCGGGTTCGGGCACGGAAACGGCATATTCCCGGAAGTCAGGCATTTTCAGGTCGGAAAGAAGGAGTCCCCCGTTGGTATGGGGGTTGGCGCCCATTCGCCTGTCCCCTTTAGGGGCCAGGTCGGCAAGCTCCTTCCGGAGCCGGCCGGCGAGGTCGAAAAGTTCTTCTGGCTTATAGCTGCGCATCCAGGATTCGAGCAGACGTAAATGTTCAGGGCTCTGCGCAGGATCGGTAATAGGTACCTGGTGGGCACGGAATGTTCCTTCGACCGGCAATCCGTTCACTTCTTTTGGCCCTGTCCAGCCTTTAGGTGTTTTCAAGACGATCATAGGCCATATGGGGCGCTTGGTATTACCATTGGTTCTCGCTTCGCGGTGGATGGCCTTTATATCGGCCAGGACCTTGTCGAGCGTGGAGGCCATGAGCTGGTGCATGACGGCTGGATCGTCGCCTTCTACGAAATAGGGGGTCCAGCCATACCCCACCATGAGCTGAGTCAACTCTTCCGGGCAGATGCGGGCAAGAATAGCAGGATTCGCGATCTTGTAGCCGTTCAGGTGCAGGATGGGTAGTACCGTGCCATCGGTAATTGGGTTGAGGAATTTATTGGAATGCCAGGCGGTAGCCAGTGGGCCGGTCTCGGCCTCCCCATCGCCTACGACGCAGGCGGCAATGAGGTCGGGGTTATCGAACACCGCTCCAAAGGCATGACTGAGGGAGTACCCCAATTCTCCGCCTTCGTGCATCGAGCCGGGACATTCGGGGGAGACGTGACTGGGAATGCCGCCAGGGAAGGAGAATTGAGTAAAAAGACGCTTCAGTCCTGCTTCGTCCTGGCTGATATGCGGATAGACCTCGCTATAGGTTCCTTCCAGGTAGGTGTTTCCGACCAGAGCGGGTCCTCCATGTCCCGGCCCGGAGATATAGAGCATGTTCAGGTCATGCTCATTGATAAGGCGGTTTAGATGGACATAGATAAAATTCTGGCCGGGCGTGGTGCCCCAATGGCCCAAGAGCATCTGCTTGATATGTCCGGGCTTCAGAGGTTCCCGCAACAGGGGGTTATCGTGAAGGTAGATCTGGCCGACGGACAGGTAATTAGCGGCTCGCCAGTAGGCGTGCATTTGATCCAGTTCGGCAGGAGATAAGAGACCTGCGGATTGTTCCTTTGTGTCGGCAATGTTCGTAGTCATGATTTTTTATGTTTGACCAGGCAATAGATCATATACATTTTTAGCTATGATTGATTCTTCGTCGGTGGGGATGACATACACCTGAACCCGGCTGCTATCTGAAGAGACGCAGACAGAATTCTTTCCATTTTCTCCTTCTTCCAGTTCAATGCCAAGGTAGTCAAGACCCGTGCAGATCCTTGAACGGATGCTGGCGGCGTTTTCCCCGATGCCTCCACTGAATACAAGGATGTCCAGGCCGTCCAGTACAGCGGTAAACGCCCCGATCCACTTTTTGACCTGGTAGCAGAAAAGGGCGATGGCTTCAGCGGCTCTCACATCAGAGGACTCTATGTTGAGCAGATCCTGCATGTCGGAGCTGATGGCGGAAACCCCCAACAGGCCTGATTGATGATTCACCAGGTCATTAAACTGGTCGGGACTAAGCCTTTCCTTACGCATCATATACCAGACCACCCCCGGGTCAAGGTCCCCGGCACGGGTCCCCATTATGACACCGCCTGCCGGTGTAAAGCCCATGCTGGTGTCGATGCTCTTACCGTCCCTGACGGCGGTGAGGCTGGCGCCATTGCCTAGGTGGGCCAAAATTATTCTTCCCTTGATGGCCGGATAGCCGGCGATGGGGATAAGCTTTTCCATCAGATAGGTACAGGAAATACCATGAAACCCATAGCGACGGACACCCGCTTCGTCGAAACGGCGCGGCAGGGTCAGCAGGCGAGCTACCCGCGGAAGGCCGGCATGGAAGGCGGTATCAAAACAGGCTACCTGCGGTATTTGAGGATGTCGCTCCCGGAATGCTTCTATCAAAGCGATCTCACCCGGAAGGTGGTCAGGGTCGATCATATGGAATTGGTGCAGATCTTCCAGTAAGTGCTCGTCGATAACGGCCGCATGCGAATGGATCATGCCATGAACGATTCGGTGACCGACCCCCTCTACCCGGCTAATTTCAGCGTTTTCCTCCAACCAGGTGATCAGGAAGTCAGCCGCTTCCTTTATTGTGTTTGTCCGGACAGACATGCTTTCACGCTGGCCCGTTCGAACATCTGTAACCGTTAGCATTGGCCCCTGTAGCCCGATCTTGCTGATCGCTCCAATGAGTTGTTTTTGCAAGGTGTCGCCAGCGGTATATAGCGAAAATTTAATACTGGATGATCCGCCATTAATGGTCAAAATATTCAGTTGATTCATTCCACTTATATAATTATTACGTTTCCATGAATTGATTTCGCCTTTATTTACCAGATCGCTGCCGCTTGCTGATAGATGCAAAGAAGGAGTTCAGGCACCATCGCTTTCGTCTTATGGTTGTAAGGCGCGTAACCCGTCAGCGGCCCGGTCTAAGAAAGGCGCATAGAGGTTTTAAAGCAAAGATTGGTTATCCATGATCAGGAAGTGGCATAACTACATCGGACCATCAGACGAATGACTGTCCGCGAGAATAGCAATAGCAGCTAATTCTTCGCAGAGCGCCTTAAAGCTATGTGTTTTGACTAAAAAATAAGCCGCACCTCGCTCATTCATTTCCTGCATCTCTTGTTTGCTTGAACTAGTAGAGTAGACAACGATAGGGATGCCCAGGAGGGAGGTGGTTTGTTTTATAGTTACAAGAAACTGTTTGCCATTTAAAACCGGCATATTCAAGTCCAAAAAGATCACATCGGGTAAGGGTATCAAATCGTCCAACAGATACGCAATTGCCTCTTGACCATTGGAAGCCGTAAAACATTCGCAATCGGGGTTGTTTTGTGTTAATGCCTCAACTAAAAATTGCTGATCGTCTATGTCGTCATCAACGATAAAATATGCTTTACGTTTTTTCAAGAGCTATCCGGGGCTTTAGACCCTATGGATTTCAACAAAGATACATTTTATGCTGAACCTGTTGAATTTTGTTTCACCGCTAGCCGTTAAAAGCTTTTCCATAGCTGGAGTGTTGCCATTATTAATCATTTGTTACAATGAGATTTAAGTCGTACCTTTTGGGGGAAAGTCCCGCATTCCTACTCTAAATAATGTACAGTATAGCGCAGACATCCGGCGCTGTTGCGCAACTTGTCTTATACTGATCCTATACTCCAGCTAAGAGGCTGGTTGTTTCTCTGGCAGCTCTTTTGTTTTTTGTCTCGTTGCCCGGACGAGGACACATGCAGCTATCAACTTCTTGACAATGAGTAAATCATATAAAGACGATATCAAGATTCTTTCATCGAACTTATTTCCGGTTGTAGGTATAGGCGCCTCAGCAGGCGGATTGGATGCATTCAAAAGATTACTAAAGGCGATCCCGGAAGACTCAGGCATGGCTTATATACTTGTTCAACATTTAGATCCTGCCCATGAAAGTATATTAACCGACCTTTTGCAAAAAGTTACCAATATTCCGGTGCAGGAAGTAACAGACAATGTGCATGTGGCGCCGAATCATATATATATCATTCCCTCCAACAAGCTATTGACAGCTACTGACGGCGTTCTTCAATTAAAGGCGCGGCTTCCGAGGAATCAAAGGAATTTGCCTATCGACGTATTCTTCGCTTCGTTAGCTGAAGTTCATCAAAGCCATGCCATCGGAGTTGTTTTATCCGGCACAGCGACAGACGGGACCCTTGGGCTCAAAGCTATCAAAGAGCAAGGCGGTATTACCTTCGCGCAGGACCAGCAATCCGCAGCTTATGACGCAATGCCTCAGAGTGCCATTGACGCGGGAGTAGTGGATTTCATATTGCCTCCGGAAAAGATTCCCGAGCAATTATTACGCTTGAAGAACGCATTCAGGGGAAACGGGATCGATGAGGAGAGAATTACTGAGAAATCCCGGGAAGACGGGTTTAAAAAAGTTATTTCCCTGCTCCGCATTAAAAGAGGAGTAGACTTCACCTATTACAAACAGACTACAATTCGCAGGCGCATCAATCGGCGCATCGCCTTGAGCATGAAAGGAAGCATTGACGAATATTTGACCTTTCTAAGGGAAAATGCAATGGAATTGGACGTTTTGTACCACGATCTGCTAATTCCCGTGACGCAATTTTTCCGAGACCGGAAGATATTCGATAAGTTGGGTCAAACAGTGTTCCCCGCGCTTTTACAAAACCGGCAAAAAAATGACCCTATACGTATTTGGATAGCCGGATGTTCAACGGGTGAAGAGGCGTACTCATTCGTCATGTCCTTCCAGGAATACATAGCCAGGAAAGGACTAAATGCGACAATGCAGGTGTTTGCAACTGATATCTCCGAAATAGCGATAATTAAAGCGAGGAGCGGAGTTTATGCGATCAAGGAAACCAATGGACTTTCAACCGGGCAATTGAATGAGTTCTTTACCAGGACGGATGGCAAATTGCGACTTAACAAGATCATCAGGGATACCTGTATATTTGCACTTCACAATTATCTTAAAGATCCGCCTTTCGCAAAAATAGACCTGATCAGTTGCCGTAACTCGTTGATCTATTTGGAGCCCTTTTTGCAAAAGAAAGCATTGACCACATTTCATTATTCGCTTAAAGAGAAGGGATTTTTGATTCTCGGCAAATCGGAAACGGCGGGGCAAACGCCGGAATTGTTCGCCACTTTTGACAAGACGAACAAGTTCTATACAAGGAAACCCATTAAAGGAACCTTTCTGCACGTATTGTCCGATCGAAACGAAAAAACAACCGATCGGGAATGGAACAAGGTTTTTAGAGGGGAAATCAATAAAGATGACTTTCAGAAAAGTGGGGATGAAATCCTGCTGTCAAAATATGCGCCTCCGGGAGTCATTGTAAATGCGGAAATGGATATCGTCCAATTTCGCGGAGCGACCGGTATGTGGTTGGAACCTTCTCCCGGTAAACCAAATTCGAATTTATTGAAAATGGCGCGGGAAGGTCTGGCATTCGAATTGCGCAATGTCCTGCATAAATCGAGAAAAAGTAAAGAGGCCGTCATTAAAGAGAATATTCCTTTGCAATTTGCCGGGAAAGAACACCTGGCGACCATTGAAGCAATGCTCTTGCCTGACACCATAGAGCCTTACTACCTGGTGTTGTTCAGAGATAGTTCCTTGCCTGCTGACCCCGTTGACGAGCAAGATAAACATAGCAAGAATAAAGGAACATCGGATTCCCGCCTTCAAAAGGAGGTAGCCCGGAATAAACATTTACGACAAGAATTAGCACAGGCGAGAGAAGATATGCGGAGCGTCACAGAGGATCAGGAAGCGGCCAATGAAGAATTACAAAGCGCCAATGAAGAGCTTCTCTCCGGGAGCGAGGAGCTTCAAAGTCTGAATGAGGAATTGGAGACTTCGAAGGAAGAGGTGCAAACCAGTAATGAAGAATTGATTATTGTAAACCAGGAGCTTTTTGATAGAAATGAGCAACTAAATCTCTCCCGGCTGTACGCTGAATCCATAGTGTCCACTATTCGGGAGCCCTTGGTTATCCTCAACAAGGAGTTGATCGTAAGAAGTGCCAACAGGGCATTTTACGATAAATTCCAGGTGAAAGAAGAAGAAACCGAAGGAAGGCTCCTGTTTGAATTGGGAAATAAACAGTGGAATATACCAGCCTTAAAACGTATGCTGGAAAAGATTATTCCGCAAAAAGCTAATTTTGTCGATTATGAGGTCCAAACCGATTTTCCCGTACTCGGAGAACGGATAATGCACCTAAGCGCCATCCAGATCGTGAGGGATCCGGCAGAGGAACAATCGATTCTGATCGCCATTGAGGATGTTACCGAGAGAAGGAAGGAAAGGATACGGGAAATGGCGGTGGCAGCGGAGTTGGAGAAGAAGGTTTTTGATAGAACATTTTCGCTGCAGGAAGCCAATACCGCACTGCAGCTTTCAAATGAGAATTTGGCCCAGTTTGCCTATATAGCTTCGCACGATCTGCAGGAACCGATCAGGAAGATCAGAACATTTTCAACTACGCTTCAGGAAAAGCACTACAACGGTTTGCCGGATCCGGTTAAGGTACTGATAGATAAAATTAACGCTTCTTCTGAACGGTTGTCCATCCTTATCAAAGAACTCCACAACTTCTCCCAGTTGCTTCATGAGAACGCGGTTTTCGAACAAACAGACCTTGACAAATGCCTAAGCAAAGTACTTAGTGATATCGATCTGCTCATTGCCGAAAAAGGAGTGGTCATTAATCGGGAGCCTTTGCCTGTAATCGATGCCATTCCGTTTCAGATGAATCAGCTATTTTTCAATTTGATCAGCAATGCCATAAAATTTTCAAAAACCGGCGTATCCCCGATAATTACGATCACTTCCAAAATACTTCGACCGGAAGAGGCTGCAAAATATGCCAATTTAGGCCCGAAACATTCATTTTGTGAAATAGGGATAAAGGACAATGGAATAGGGTTCAAGCAGCAGTTGGGAGAGGAAATATTTTTACTTTTTCGGCGGTTGCAAAGCCAGGACAACTCTGCAGGCACCGGTATCGGTTTGGCATTGTGTAAAAGGATTGTCGCCAACCATCACGGTGAAATAACGGCTGTGTCAAAGGAAAATATAGGTACATTGTTTAAGATCGTATTGCCCTTGAGCCGCTAGTCTCTCATAGATTAGTATTTCTTTCCTTTTTAGACGGCAGCCCATTCCATTTCGGAAACGTAGCAGCCCATGCAGGCAGCATGGTTGCACTGGGCGCGATGATACAGTGCCAGCTGTGCTGCCGGAACATTCGCCTGCTCTCCGTGCCAGATTTCCAATGCGGGTTGCTGGATGGCGCGGGCGAACGAGAAGGTTAGGCTCCAGGGTAGCTGACCTGCAAACCGGACATGCATCGCATTCAATCGCGACGAAGCCTGTTCTCCGGGTTGTCCGCCGGATAGGAAGGCAATGCCTGGAACGGCGGCAGGGACGACACGCAGGAGACATTCCACGGTGGCGTCCGCTACTTCGTCTGCCGTTGCCTGTTCAGGGCAGGTCATTCCCGACAACACCATGTTAGGCTTCAGGATCATTCCCTCCAATTCCACCCCCTGGGAATAGAGCTGCTCAAAAACAGCATGGAGGACCGCGGTCGTCGTCACGCGGCATTGGTCAAGAGAATGCTCGCCCCCCATAAGCACCTCCGCCTCGACCATAGGCACGAGTCCGACCTCCTGGCAGACAAGGGCGTAACGCGCCAGGGCCTGCGCATTGCCGTCGATGCAGGGCTTGCTAGGAATCCCTATGCCCATGGCGATCACGGCACGCCACTTGGCGAAACGAGCGCCCATGCCGCGATATTCGGCGAGACGGCCGCGCAGGCCTTCCAGGCCCTGGGTTATTTTCTCGCCCGTACAGCCTGGCAGGTCCCGCGTTCCCGCGTCAACCTTAATGCCCGGGATGATGCCCTTATCCTTTATGATCTTTATAAAGGGAGTGCCATCGCGATCCTGCTGTCGGATGGTCTCGTCATAGAGGACCAGGCCGTTGATGAACTCTTTGAGCCCGGGAGTGGTGATGATCAATTCCCGATAGGCGCGGCGGTTCGCGATGGTTGGCGGAATACCCGATGCGGCAAAACGTTTGTCGCAGGTCGGCGTGCTCTCATCGATTGCCAGCAGGCCTTTGTTGTCGGCGACCATGCGCCTGGCAGTGTCTCTAAGTACTTGTACGTCCATGTTCATTCATTTGGTGCTCCATTTCCAATTGCGGATCTCCGGCAGGTCCAGGCCATGCCGGTCGATATAATGTTTGTGTTCTATGAGTTTGTCGTGTACCATCTGTTTGAGATAATCCCCTTTACTACCCAGGCCCGGCAGACGATCTAAGACGTCCTGCACCAGGTGGAACCGGTCAAGGTCATTCTGTACCCGCATATCGAAAGGCGTGGTGATCGTGCCTTCTTCCTTATAGCCCAGGACGTGCATGTGGCGGTTTGTCCGACGGTAGGTCAGCCGGTGTACCAGCCAGGGGTAACCGTGAAAAGCGAAAATGATAGGTTTGTCTTTAGTGAAAAGGGCGTCGTAATCCGTATCGCTCAGCCCGTGCGGATGTTCGCTCGCAGGCTGTAGCCGCATCAGGTCGACTACGTTGACCACCCGGATCTTCAGCTGCGGTAAATGCTCGCGAAGGATGGACACAGCCGCCAGGATCTCGAGAGTCGGGGTGTCGCCGCAGCAAGCCATCACCGCGTCAGGTTCTGAGTCCTGGTCGTTGCTGGCCCATTGCCAGATGCCGATGCCTTCGGTGCAGTGGGTGACCGCTTCATCTATGGTCAGCCATTGGGGGAGGGCATGCTTACCGGCTACCACGACGTTGACATAGTGCCGGCTGCGCAGACAGTGGTCGACTACCGATAGCAGGCAATTGGCGTCGGGGGGAAGATAGACGCGAACGATGTCCGCCTTTTTATTGATAACATGATCCAAAAAGCCCGGATCCTGGTGTGTAAACCCATTGTAATCCTGCTGCCACACATGGGAGGCCAGGAGGTAGTTCAATGAGGCGATCTTCCTGCGCCAGGGTAATTCGAGCGTAACTTTTAGCCATTTGGCATGCTGGCTGAACATCGAATCTACGATACGGATAAAGGCCTCATAGCTGTTAAAAATTCCATGTCGCCCGGTGAGCAGATAGCCTTCGAGCCAGCCTTCGCACTGGTGTTCGCTGAGCATCGAATCCAGCACGCGTCCATCGGGCGACAGGAATAGATCATTCTTCTCCATGCGGGCATCCCATTGCCGGGAGGTAACCTGGAAAACGTCGGTCAGCAGATTGGAAGCGGTCTCATCCGGGCCGAAGACACGGAAGTTGCGCTGCTCCTGGTTCATTCTGACCACGTCGCGCAGGAATCCGCCAAGCACCCGGGTGTCATTATTTTGTACGGCGCCTGGCGAAGGCACATGAACTGCGTGGTCGTGGAAGTCCGGCATGCAGAGGTCGCGAAGCAGCAGACCGCCATTGGCATGGGGGTTGGAGCCCATCCTCCGGTCACCTCTTGGCGCGAGCTCCGCCAGCTCGGCATTGAGCCGGCCGTTTGAATCGAAAAGTTCTTCCGCCTTATAGGTTTTCATCCAGGTCTCGAGTAATTTGACATGTTCCGGATGATCCGCATCCACCAGCAGCGGCACCTGGTGCGACCGGAAAGTTCCCTCGATGGGGAGGCCATCGACTATTTTTGGTCCGGTCCATCCTTTGGGTGACCGCAGCACAACCATGGGCCAACGCGGCCGCGTGAGATCGCCGTTTTTCCGCGCCCGCTCCTGGATCTGCCGGATGTCGGCCACAACTTTGTCCATGGTCGCCGCCATCAACTGGTGCATTTTCTCCGGCTCGTCCCCTTCGACTAAGTAGGGCGTCCAGCCGTTGCCCCTAAGCAACTGCTCCAACTCCTCGCGTTCGATGCGAGCAAGGATGGCAGGATTGCTGATCTTGTAACCGTTGAGATGCAGGAAGGGAAGCACAACGCCATCGGTAGCCGGGTTAAGCAGTTTATTGGACTGCCAGGAAGTGGCAAGGGGACCCGTCTCGGCTTCACCGTCACCGATGACACAGGCGACGATCAGGCCGGGATTGTCAAAGACTGCACCGAAGGCGTGACTAAGCGAATACCCCAACTCCCCGCCTTCGTGGATAGAACCTGGTGTCGTGGGCGCCACGTGGCTGGAGATGCCGCCTGGAAAAGAGAATTGTTTAAAGAGCCTTTTCAGACCCACCTCGTCCTGGCCTACTGCCGGGTAGACCTCGCTCCAGGTACCTTCGAGGTAGGTGTTGCCAACAAGGGCCGCGCCACCGTGGCCCGGACCGGATACATAGAACATATTCAGATCATACTTTTTGATGATCCTGTTCAAGTGGACATAAATAAAATTCTGACCGGGCACCGTGCCCCAGTGGCCGACAGCCATCGGCTTGATGTGGTCTATTGTCAACGGCTCCTTTAGGAGTGGGTTATCGTATAGGTAGATCTGGCCTACCGACAGGTAATTGGCTGCCCGCCAGTAAGCGTTGATCTTTCGTAGTTCGTCTTTCGATAATGGCTGCCTCATACCGGTCTCTTCCGCATCCTGGTGGCGTTCCTTGCCGATATTTTTTATCGGGATGGTAGTGGATTCTGCTATCATTTTTTTCTTTTTATAATAGATCGGCTCTTATCGTCTCCTTATCGGATCTTTATTTGAAATGAACAACCTGTTTCTTATACTCAGCCTGGTCATAACCGGGAACAATATAATTGCACTTGTCGACGGGTTCGCTGGTCTTTATAGCGTCCACGTTCAGATCGACAACAACTTTTGAATTTTCCCATTCCACATGTTTCACATGCTTAATGGCGATCAGCACTTTTTTGCCGCCGATCCATCTGTGTGTATCAACCATGAAATAAGCGATTTGCCAAGTCTGATCGTCAAAGATAAAATCGGTCACATGACCTATATCGCCGTCTTGAGCATGAATACGGTAACCTGTAACTTCTTTCATACTTCTTAGATGTTTGTCCTCATGGGAAATTTCCGTGGTGTCCGTTTTTCTTATTCTGTTGGGATCGGACCTCGGGCTGGATTCGACGATGCCCCATACACCGCCGGGATAGAAGCCGGTGCCCCAATAGCTCTGCCAAGGATAATACTTTGCCAATTCGGCTTCCTGCTGCCGGGATACCGGTTTCTGAGTATCGATATCCGGGCTGTGCCTTACCTGTTCCATCGTAATGCCGACATGAAGGGTGCCGGTATCCCATTTATGGTCGATCACAATCTCGGGCGAAAGCAGCACTTCCCGGGAAAACCACGGACCTGTTTTAACAATCAGGTAACGTATGGTCCACGTCTCATCGTCAAAATAGAAATCCTTTACCAGGCCGATCTCGTCATCCTTGGCTGCGATGCGGAATCCCAGTAAGTCTTTGATATTGCGTAACATTATTATTGGCTAGTCTAAAATGTAGTTGGCGTAAAGGTCGCCCATGATCTCCGTCGGGTAGTTATATGATTTTCGATTTATTTTATAAGATTTACACATTGGGAGCTTAACGTTTGAATTATATAATTCATTTTAACAGTCCTATAGTTCCGGCCGTTCGATATCTGGTTAACTTTACAGACAGCAACGAAAATTATAATTAGAAAATCAGCTATGATAACGGTTCAGAGAATTACACCCAAAAAACAACAAGCAAGTGCCGAACATCAAACCGAGCCATTCGCTCCGGGTTGGCCGGGCATCCCAGCGCGTTGGACTTCCAGCGCCAAAAGTGGGGTTGGAACGGCCTTAGACGAGAAAAGCTGCGTGTGGTTCACTTTGAGCCATGGCATTTTTAATGAGATCTATTACCCACGCCTGGACAATGCCTGTGTGCGCGATATGGGATTGGTGGTGACAAACGGGATAGACTTTTTTTCTGAAGAAAAACGCGACACCGGTTCCACTATTCATTGCCTGGCAGAAGGAGTGCCGGGCTTCCGGTTGGTTAATACTTGCCGCGAGGGCCGGTACTGTATCGAAAAAGAGGTAGTGACCGATCCGGGACGGAATACGGTGTTGCAAAAACTACGGTTCATCCCGCTGCAAGGAGAACTGTCGTCCTATGAGCTGTACGTGCTGCTGGCTCCCCACCTGGGTAACCAGGGTAGCGGTAATACGGCGTGGGTAGGCGAGTTCGAGGGTCAGCCGCTGCTGTTCGCCCGGCACGGAAAAAACACGTTGGCCCTCGCCTGCTCGTCGCCCTGGTTAAAACGATCGGTAGGCTATGTGGGTTCGTCCGACGGCTGGCAGGACCTCGCAAGCCATAAAACAATGGCTTGGGAATATTCCCGGGCGGAGAATGGCAATATAGCGCTGACGGGAGGGATCGATCTGATGGATGCCGAAGGTGACTGCACGTTGGCGGTCGGCTTTGGAAAGGACGCTGACGAGGCGGCCCACAACGCGATCGGCAGTCTTCGCGACGGCTTCGACAAGGCAAAGAATGACTATATAACGGGATGGAAGAAATGGATAAAGACGCTTACATTAAAGGAGAATGACAAAGCAGCGACGGGGGATCTCTCGGCAATCAGCCTCGCCGTCCTCCGCACCCACGAATCCAAGCAAACTCCGGGCGCCTTTATCGCGAGTCTGTCGATACCCTGGGGATTCAGCAAAGGGGATAAAGATCTGGGCGGATATCATCTGGTGTGGTCCCGGGACATGGTAGAGACGGCCGGCGGTCTCCTTGCGGCGGGCGCATATGAGGATGTGCTGCGGGCATTGGCCTATTTACAAGCTACTCAACAGCCGGACGGACACTGGGCACAGAATATGTGGCTGGATGGGACTCCCTATTGGAACGGTATTCAGATGGACGAGACGGCTTTGCCGATCCTGCTGACGGAACTGGCTTTCCGCGAGAAAGCCTTAAATAAGGCCGCCATAGTACAATTCTGGCCGATGGTGAAGAACGCGGCAGGCTACCTCGTGCGAAACGGCCCGGTAAGTCCGCAAGACCGTTGGGAAGAGGACCCTGGCTATACGCCGTTTACCGTCGCGGCGCAGATCGCCGCGCTACTGGCGGCCGCAGACCTTGCAGATATGAATAATGAAAAAGCCGTCGGAGCCTATTTACGGGAGATCGCCGATGTATGGAATGGTTCCATCGAACGCTGGATGTACATCTCGGATTCGGACTGGAGCAGGAAATACGGCGTCAAAGGGTACTATATCCGGATTTCCACGGAAGGACAAACAGCAGGTACAGGCCATTTCCGGGACAAGATAGATGTGCGAAATGTGCCGGCGGCGAAGGAAACGATGCCGGCACGCCACCTCATCAGTGTGGATTTCCTTGCATTGGTGCGTTTTGGCCTGCGTCTGGCAGATGATCCCCGTATTATCGACACCCTAAAGGTCAGCGACGGCATGCTCAAAATAGAAACGCCTTCGGGGCCTACCTGGCACCGGTATAATGACGATGGATATGGGGAGCATCGGGACGGCTCTCCCTTCGATGGAACAGGTGTCGGCCGGGGCTGGCCGCTGCTCACGGGAGAAAGGGCGCATTACGAACTGATGGCGGGCAGGCTGGAAGATGCCAAAAAATTACGGAACACGATGGAGTCCTTTGCGAATGATGGGGGACTGATATCGGAGCAGGTCTGGGACCAGCCGGACATCCCGTCGAGAGAATTGCATTTTGGTCATCCTTCCGGGTCGGCCATGCCGCTGGTATGGGCGCATGCGGAATACCTGAAATTGCAGCGGTCCCTTCGGGACGGTCGCGTTTTTGATTTGCCGCCGCAGACGGTACAGCGATATCTCGTGGAAAAGAATATTTGCCCGAGGATCGTATGGCGGTTCAACCATAAGATCCGGACGATGCCTTCTGGAAAAATACTGCGTGTCGAAACGTTGGCGCCAGCCATGGTTCATTGGAGCGAAAATAATTGGCTAACGGTGCGGGACACCGCAACGAAGGATTCCGACCTTGGTATCCATTACGCTGATCTTCCCACCACGGCCCTGCAGGAAGGGGATCAGGTCCTTTTCACATTCTACTGGCCCCGGGCGGAGCATTGGGAAAACCGGGATTACCGGGTGAAAGTCTTGCCATACGGCGACCTTACTTACTCAACTTCGAAACAACACTGATGAAAACCAAATTTAAAGTAGGGGATCACGTGACATGGAATTCAGAGGCGGGGCATGTATCGGGAACAATTATCAGGATACACTCGTCTGATTTCGATTATCAAGGGTATACCCATCATTCCTCCAAAGAAGATCCGCAATATGAGATTAAGAGCGATAAGACTGATCATATTGCCGCGCATTGCAACCTCTACCTGGAAACAATTAGTACTAAATAGCCCCCTGCCAATGTTCACACATTTTACTAAAGAGGAAAACGCAGTACATAATCCTATTGACAGGCGCACAGAAGTTGCCATTAAACCTTACATGCTGAAAATCTTTGGTGTAATCCTTTTCGGGTTAGTCGCTGCTGCCTGGATACAATAGTTGCTCAAAGGATTGCCCGCTAATACCCTTATTTCTTATTCCGAATCACCGGGATATCCAAAAGGGTTTCCGATATGGATTAACCTGAGTCACTGGGTCAACTTCTTCTTTCTCGTGCTGATCATAAGGAGCGGGCTTTCATTTTAGTGATCATCCCCGGCTTTATTGGAACAATAATTGTGAGCCTAATAACACTCCCCATTTTCGAGACCAAAAGGCCAGTCAGTTAAGTTAAGATTTGACGTCGTGTTTTCATCGTTCAGGCTGCTTTTTTGATGTTGTCCTGGTACCGGCTGTTGGGTGATTGCCTGGTGGTATGATGGGTCTT
>DATNBP010000007.1:0-2174 GCA_035572015.1 Puia sp.
AGAAGGAGAGCTTCGCTCGGCCCTAAAACTCGCCGAGGTATCGGGCGATCCAGCCGGGTTCGACCCCGGCAGCAAAACGATCCCTGAGCTCATCGCTATCATTATCCACGATCATCACCGGTATGTGCGGGATACCTTGCCCCTGCTGCTGGAATATGGACGCAAGGTGGCAGGACATCACGGAGAGAAATGCCCGGAATTGCGGCCCCTGGAACAACGCATTCGTTATGAGGCGCAGGATCTGACGTCACACCTGGATAAGGAAGAGAAGGTGCTGTTTCCCGCTTTGATAGCGCTTGGCGAGGAATCGGAGACCCCTCCTCAAGGCCCCAACAGACTGCGTTTTATCGATCGATGCATCGAACGGATGCTTGGTGAACATCAGCATTCGGGCGAAAGCCTGGAGGAATTCCGGCGGCTTACTTGCAACTACACGCCGCCGGCGGGCGCCTGCAATTCGTTCAGGTTCCTTTACGAGAAGCTCAAAGAATTCGATGCGGATCTGCAACAACATATCCATCTGGAAAACAATATCCTCTTCCCGAAGGCGCTTGACTTGCTCAAAATACAGACAGACCCTCAATCCGCGGCAGAATGAAGAGCTTTTTACTGCTATTGATCTTCGTGCTTGGGCAGCTATCCCTTCAGGCCCAGCTGTTCGTACAGGGCCGCATCATGGACCACCAGACGCACGAGCCCCTTGAAAATGCGGTGATCCGCGTCCAAAACGGACGACCCACTCTTTCGGACGTCCAGGGAAATTTTCGACTTCCGGTAAAGCATCCGGGTGCTTCGTTGGTGGTCTCGTATGTAGGCTATCGGATCGTTTGTCTTTGTGCCGCGGAGTGATTCGACGCGGATCATGGCACGGATGTCAACGTGTCGGTGGATGGGATGCAGGTGAACCTCGTGTCGCATATTCATGGCCAGGGTTTCGCGGACCTTCATTTTCTGATACCCGAGCTGGTGACGCAATGCGATTACGGCAAGGGGCCTTACTACGCCGATCGTGGCGATTTTACTACGGCGGGTTATGTCGCGTTCCGGACCGCCGACGTGCTCGATAAAAGCGAGGTGAAGATGGAAGGTGGGCAGTTCAACACCGGACGGGTGATGGCAAAAGTGAATCTTTTGACCGGTCGCGCGCTGGCTCGCGGTGAGAGCGCCTATCTGGCAGGAGAAGCGGCTTATACGGATGGCCCTTTCGATTGGGCACAGCATTTCCGGCGGCTGAATCTCTTTGGGAAATATAATATAATGCTATCGCCTCGTACCAAACTCACCACTAGTCTATCCGTCTTTGAAAGCCGCTGGCGTTCCTCCGGTGAGATCCCCGGGCGCGCGGTAACGGAGGGACTGGTTAGCCGGTAGGAACGACGAGATCTCGCGGGTTATGGCGGCCGGCTGAGCAGACACAGTTATTTCGACGTTGGTGGGGAGCTGCGAACCCCTGGTCCTTAATTTCAGGAAGGGCTTGAAGCAGCGGCTTGCCAATGATATCCGCCGGATTCCTGCAAATGACTTCGCCATAGAACCGGTTCGCGCTCAAGAACCGGAGATCGTCGACGGCGCTCAAGGTCGCGATGGCTACGGGCGCCTCCCCGAATAAACCGATCAGCTCCTATTGACTGGATCGCTTTCAGTGCCATGTTCTTTTGCGTGACGTCCTGAACCGTTCCTGTGAAACGTACCGGCGTACACTGGTCGTCGAAGAACATCTTTCCCCTCGCGCGGACGTCGCGTTCGACGGAGGTGCCCGGAACCCTGATGGTATACTCCATGTCAAATTCCCCGTTCGAGTTCTTCGACTGAATTGCGTATTTTCCAATTCCGGCGAGGCCTGCCCGTGGGGCTGCCCAGCAGGAAACGAAGTTTGTCTTCGTCAGTCAGGCAGGATCGAAATGCATCGTTATAGAAACATATCAGTTCGGGTCCCCAGCATAGGCACATGGGGACCGGAGAATGGAACACAATGGCCAGCGTCGTTTGAAGGTTTTCCGGCCGGCGATGTACAGGTCCGAGCGGGTTGGATTGCCAATCGAACGTCCTCGCGATGGCTGCGGCTGCGCCGAGGATCAGAAATTTTTCTTTTGAATTGGCGGAAGGGGAAACCGAGATTCCCTGGAAAGTCTAAATTTGGAAAATCGATAGAGAATGTCGAAGCCAGCCTACTA
>DATNBP010000008.1:0-3042 GCA_035572015.1 Puia sp.
TGCCCGATCAGCGCCCCCGTTCCCGGGTCATCCCGGGCACTGGTAAAGCCGCTCGACCCGTCAGTTCGGCTAAACAAGGTCAGCAGGCTCCATTCCCGTTGCGACCTTCCGAACGCATGCGTAAAGTTCACCGCCGCATCCACCGTTCCCGACCGGCCCACCGTTCCCACCTGCTGCAGCTCCGCACTATCGGCCACCGTGCCCGTATAGAAATTACTGACCAGGTGAAGCTGATCATTGTGGGTGTCCAACTGGCTAAACCGCAGCGACGCGTTGAAAAAATCGTTCGAGTCCAGGTCATATTCCCAGCCTGCATTGTAGTTGTCCGTCAGTTCGTTCCTTTTCGTCGAGGCCACCTGGCCGATGGCCTGCTGTCCAACCGTCTGCAGGTTGCTGTAGACGCCGGTGACGTTATACGTCGCCCGGCCGAACCCGCCGATGGAAAAGGACATCTTTTTGTTATTGTAGGCCCCGGTCAATCCGAGGAAAGAGGCCCTCGTCCCGACCGCCATGTCCGGGTCGATCAGCATGCCGTGCAACCGATCCTGTTTCAATACGATATTGACGATGCCCGCCGACCCGTCCGCGTCGTATTTTACCGATGGCGAGGTGATGACCTCCACCGACCTGATCTGGTCTGCCGGGATCTGTTTTAGCGCATCCGCGAGGTTGGCCGCGGTGATCGTCGAAGGTTTATTGTTGATGAGAACTTTGATATTGGAACTGCCCCGTAGCGTCACATTACCGTCCATATCCACAGACAGCATCGGTACGCGCCGCAAGGCGTCCGTGGCATCTCCGCCCGTGAGCGATTTGTCCCGTTCCACGTTGTATACCGTCCGATCCAGTCGCTCTTCGATCAGGGTCCTTTTTCCATCAACCACAACATCCTGTAATATTTCGCTCCGCGGGGTTAGGTAAAGACTATCCAGGTTGACGACGCCCGCATCCGCGGCGACCGTTATCGTCCATGTTCGGGATATGTAGCCAAAGGAAGACAGGGTCATCGCGAAGCTTCCGGCCGGGATGTTCGCCAGCTTAAACCGGCCCTTTTCGTCGGTGATGGTCATCCTCAATGCGGTGTCCTGCCCTCTGCGGCCGACCGATACGGTCGCCAGCGGGACCGGGGCCCGTGTAAGCGAATCCTTCACCTCCCCTGACAGGGTCTGTGCCGGAACCTGGGCGCAGCAGATTACCGGGAGAAAGCCGAAAAGCGCTCGTAGCCACTTGGTCATGGCGCCAAAATAGCGGAAATGCGGCGTGCGTTTTTCGCGTGCGGATGCATCCGGCGGAAAACAGGACGGATCAGCCGGAATATTTGACGAAAGTCGCGAGGGCAATTGGGCGGGATTGGCCGATTGCATTACCTTGTATCCGCCTTGGCAATGACCTTACATAAGAAGCGGGAAGTCCTCCTTCATGCGGCCTTTTGGGCGGTGTATGCCTCCTTTATCGTCAACCATGTCACGTTTTACCAGACGGGGCCGCAGATCCATTGGGGGCATGTCTTCCTCTCCTCCGCTATCAGCATCGGCTATCTCTTTATCCTATCATACTTCAACTATTTCTGGCTGGTACCGGCCTTCCTGTTGCGAAAGCGGTTCGTTGTCTTCAGCTTGCTGTTCCTCTCGTCTTTTGTCGTCCTGGCAGCTCTCCGCGTCGCCGCGGAGACGCTCGCGTTCGGGCGGTCCTGGGAGGTCCGGAACCTCGCCCACTCCCAGCTCATCATCCAGTCAGCGGTCGGGGATCTCTTTATTGTCCTTTTTATCGCCCTGCTGCGTTTTGCCACAGACTGGCCTGTGCTGGATTCCCGCCGCCGGCAACTTGAGACCGATACCCTCAACGCGGAAATCAGGCTGCTGAAGGCGCAGGTGAACCCCCATTTCCTGTTCAACACCCTGAATAATCTTTACTATCTTTCAACCATCAAGTCCGACACCGCTCCGCAAGTCATTTCGAAGCTTTCGGAAGTGATGCGATATATGATCTATGACGCCAACTATGAAAAGGTCGAGCTGGCAAAGGAAATCGACTATATGCGGCATTATATCGGATTGGAACGGCTTCGCCTCAGGGAAGGAATACCGCTGGAATTCGAGGTATGTGGGAATACCGATGTGCTGATCAGCCCGCTTATCCTGATCACGTTCCTCGAGAACGCTTTTAAACACGGTGTTGACGGCGGCGACGGCGATTGCTGGATCAGGGCAAGGCTGGTAGCGGACGAAAATGGACTCCGGTACACCATCTCGAACAGTAAGGCAAAAAGGGATGCCATTCCCATTGCCGGCGAGGGCATCGGGCTGAGCAATGTGAAAAAGAGGCTGGCGCTTTGCTATCCAAACCGGCACCAACTCGACATTCGGGACACGAACGACTCCTTCTTTGTCGCCCTTTCGATCGAACGGCCATGAGCATGACCTGTCATATCATCGAAGACGAGCCAATGGCCAGCAAGTTGCTGCAATTGCATGTCGGCCAGCTGCCCACCCTGCGGCTGATTGCCGTAAGCGATAACCCGGTCTCGGCGCTGGCGTCCCTCAAAGCCGATCGCGCGGACCTCCTCTTCCTGGATGTCAGAATGCCGCACATGACCGGCCTGGCTTTGCTTAAAATGCTGCCCGATCCGCCTCTGGCCATCCTGACGACGGCCTTTTCCGAATTCGCACTGGAAAGCTATGAGTTGGATGTCGTCGACTATTTAAAAAAGCCGATCACCTTCGACCGCTTTGTCAAAGCGGTGAATAAAGCGGAACAGCGACTGCAAAAGGTCAAGGCGACGGATGAAGCGCGCGGCGCCGAAACCTATATGTTTATCAAAGAGGGCACCCGGCTTGTCAAACTTAACCTCGGAGAAATCCTTTTTATCGAGGGCCTGCGGAACTATGTGGCCATCCATACGCCCTCCCGGAAGGTCGTCAGCCTGCAACGGCTGAAGGCCCTGGAGGAGCAGCTGCCCGCGGATCAATTTATCCGGGTGCACCATTCCTATATCGTGGCGAAGCGCGCTATTTCCGCTATCCAGGACAACGAGATCGTCAT
>DATNBP010000009.1:0-39145 GCA_035572015.1 Puia sp.
GACGTGTCCTTCTCGCTGGGCGACGGGCTGCGTCCGGGTTCCATTGCCGACGCGAACGATGCCGCCCAATTTGCGGAGCTCGAGACGTTGGGTGAACTGACCAAGATCGCCTGGAAGCAAGACGCCCAGGTCATCATCGAAGGCCCCGGCCATATCCCCATGCACCTCATCAAGGAAAATATGGACAAGCAATTGAAGGAATGCGATGAAGCGCCCTTCTATACGCTCGGCCCCCTCACGACCGATATCGCACCCGGCTACGACCATATCACGTCCGCGATCGGAGCGGCGATGATCGGGTGGTTCGGCACGGCGATGCTATGCTATGTGACGCCGAAAGAGCACCTCGGGCTGCCCAACAAAAAAGACGTGAAGGATGGCGTGATCACCTATAAGATCGCGGCGCATGCGGCTGACCTGGCGAAGGGACATCCCGGGGCCCAGTTCAGGGACAACGCGCTGAGCAAGGCGCGCTTCGAATTCCGGTGGCAGGACCAGTTCAATCTTTCGCTGGATCCCGATACGGCGAAGTCCTTCCACGATGAGACCCTGCCGGCCGAAGGCGCCAAGATCGCGCATTTTTGTTCTATGTGCGGACCGCATTTCTGCTCCATGAAGATCACCCAGGAAGTCCGCCGGTTCGCGGAAGAGAAGGGGCTCGGGGAGGGGGAGGCCATTGCCGAAGGCATGAAGGAGAAGGCCGAGGCATTCAGGGAAGCCGGTTCGGAAATTTATTTATAATGCAGGATGACGCCTTTTTGCTCGCGGTGATCACTGCGCCCGGTTCCGTTCCCTGCGAGGCGGAGTTGTTGGAGGAGTTGCTGGCGGCCGGTCTTCGGCGGCTGCACCTTCGCAAGCCCGGCGGATCGGTCGAGGAGTTGTTGGAGCGGCTTGCGCCGCAGTGGGGGCCGGGGCTGGTCGTGCATGGGAGCGAGGCGCTCGCCCGGAAATATGGCGCGTCCCAGGTGCATGGACCGGCGATAGGGGGAGCGATTGATGGGGGCGCGGGTGGAGCGGTTGGCGGGGTCGAAGCGGGCCGGATCAAGCGGTCGACGTCGGTGCACTCGTGGGAAGAATTCAAGCGGCTGCCCTCAGGGTTGGAATACGCCTTTATCAGCCCGGTATTCGACAGTATCTCCAAACCGGGCTATCGCGCGGTGAAAGGATTGATGGAATTGCCCGCCGGGCCGCTGCCATGCCTGCCGGTAGGACTCGGCGGCATCGATGAATTCAATATCGGCCGGTTGCTGGAGGGCGGTTGGAAAGGGGCGGCGGTATTGGGATGGATCTGGGAAGAGCCGCGAAAAGCGGTGCGCAGGCTGGAACAACTTAATAAAATAATCGATGGGCAGGCCAAATGTGCTGGTGATTGCAGGGTATGATCAAAGCGCGGGCGCCGGGGTGCTGTCGGATGTGAAGACACTCGAAGCAAACGGTGTGTACGGATACGCGGCGATCACGGGGATGACCTTTCAACATGAGCGGGCGATCCGGCGGGTGGAATGGCTGAGCATGGCGGATGTGACCGAACAGATCGATTGTTGTTTCGAGTCTGCGAATTTCCTGTGGGTGAAGATGGGCATCACCGCATCCATGCCGTTTGCCGCCGGGGTCATCGACCACCTGCGACGGCTGAACCCGGAAGTCCGCGTGGTGCTGGACCCAGTCATCCGTGCTACCAGCGGAAAGGACTTCTGGAGCGGACTGGACCGCGAGGAGTGGGAATCGGTTGCAGCGCGCTGCTGGCTGGTGACGCCCAACAGGGAGGAGATGCGGTGGCTGTACCCGGGTGAGGAGGTGGAGGCTGCCTGCGTTTCGCTGAATGCCCGGTTGGATTGCCGGGTCTATCTGAAGGGCGGGCATGACGATGCATTCCCGGGCCGGGACTACCTGTGGGCCGGGGGTGAGATGAGGGTGCTGGAGCCGGAGGCGGGCAGTTATTCACCGAAACACGGATCGGGTTGTGTCTTGTCGTCGGCCCTGACCGCCAACCTCGCTTTGGGATATGAATTGTCCGACGCCGCGGTCCGCGCCAAGCGGTATATCGAAAGGTTTCTGGCAAGCAATACAACACTTTTAGGATGGCACTGACACCACTGTATTTTATCACGATGGACAATGCTTCCCGGGGAACGACCGGGAAGCCGATCGGCCACGCCGAACAGGCGGCGCTTGCCTGCGGAGCAGGCATCCGGATGATCCAGCTGCGGATGAAGGAAGCGCCGGATGCCGAATTCAGGCGGGTTGCCGGGGAGGTGAAACAAATTTGCGACAGGAATGGTTGCTTGCTGATCGTCAACGACCGGGTGGAAATCGCCGCCGCCGTGGGCGCGCATGGCGTGCATGTCGGCAAGGAGGACCTGTCCGTGGACGAGGCCAGGCGCATATTGGGTCCGGGGAAGATCGTCGGGGGAACGGCCAATACGTTGCGGGACATCCAAAAGCATGTTGCCGGCGGCGCGGATTATATCGGCCTGGGGCCATTCCGGTTTACGACGACCAAAAGGAACCTGAGCCCGATCCTTGGGTTGGAGGGGTATCGGCGGATAGTGAGGGAAATGGCGGGGGAGGGGATGTCGGTACGATTGTTTGGGATCGGTGGCATCGGTGCGGCGGATGTGGGCGGGCTGCGCGATGCCGGGTTGTTCGGGGTCGCTTTTTCCGGGATGCTTTTGGAGGCGGCAGACCCGGCGGCCATGGTGCGGACGCTGGAGGCGGAATGGCGTAACCGGGCGGGCATTGTAAAAGAGAATACTTTTTGAAAAATAAAACTATACGTTATGCTGACCATTGCGGATAAGAGCTTCCGTTCCCGTCTGTTTACCGGGACGGGGAAATTCGGGTCTTCACAGGTGATGGAAGAGGCGATCGTCGCCAGTGGTTCCGAGCTCGTCACGGTGGCGTTGCGGCGGGTGGATGTGCACCGGCCGGACGACGATCTGTTGTATCACCTCCGCCACCCGCACCTGCACCTGTTGCCCAACACGTCCGGTGCCAGGAGCGCGCGGGAGGCGGTATTCGCGGCGGAACTGGCGCGCGAGGCGCTCGGTACGAACTGGCTCAAGCTCGAGGTGCATCCGGATCCGAAATGGTTGTTGCCGGATCCCGTCGAGACGCTGGCCGCGGCGGAGGAATTGGTCAAGCGCGGGTTTGTCGTATTGCCGTATGTCCACGCCGATCCTGTGTTGTGCAAGCGGCTCGAGGATGTCGGTGTCGCGGCGGTAATGCCGCTGGGCTCCCCGATCGGCAGCAACAAAGGGCTGAGGACATTCGACTTCCTGGAAATCATCATCGCGCAATCGGGGGTGCCGGTCATCGTGGATGCGGGGATCGGCGCGCCGTCGGATGCCGCCAAAGCCATGGAGATGGGGGCGGATGCCGTGCTGGTGAATACGGCGATCGCGGCGAGCGCAGATCCGGTGAAGATGGCGAAGGCGTTCAGGCTCGCGGTGGAAAGCGGGCGGATGGCTCGGGAGGCGAGGCTGGCGTCGGAGCCGGCGCACGCGGAGGCGAGCAGTCCGCTGACGGCTTTCCTGGATTGACCGGCGTGAGCGCGGGGTTGCGGAGGCGTCTGACGGGCGGAGGCGCGGGGTACTGGTAAACTTAATTGAGTCGAAATCGACCCAATTATGCCGCACACATATGGCAGAGCATCTTATACAAAAATATGTTTACAGAAATATTTAACCGATACGAATGGGGCGCCGTCAGGGAGAGCATCTACGCGAAGACGGCCGGGGATGTGGAACGGGCGCTGGCGAAGGATCACCGGGACCTCGAAGATTTTAAGGCGCTGATCTCCCCCGCTGCGGGGGCTTACCTGGAAGAAATGGCGCAGATCAGTCACCGGCTGACGCAAAAAAGGTTTGGAAAGGTCGTCCAATTGTATATCCCGCTGTATTTGTCCAACGAGTGCCAGAATATCTGCACCTATTGCGGGTTCAGCTATGACAACAAGATCCGGCGGCGGACCCTCGCGGCGGGGGAGCTGCTGACCGAAGCCAGGGCGATCCGGGCGATGGGTTACGAGCACGTGCTGCTGGTCAGCGGGGAAGCGAGCCATACGGTCGGAGTGGATTATTTCGCCCGCGCCCTGGACATCATCAAGCCGCACTTCTCGCACATTTCGATGGAGGTCCAGCCGCTGGACCGGGAAGATTATGTGCGGCTGAAGGAACACGGGCTCAATACGGTATTGGTCTACCAGGAAACCTACAACCGGGAAGACTATAAACTCCACCATCCCAAAGGTAAAAAGTCGAATTTCGAATACCGGCTCGGAACGCCGGACCGGCTGGGCGAGGCGGGCATTCATAAGATCGGGCTGGGCGTGCTGATCGGCCTGGAAGACTGGCGGGCCGACAGCTGGTTTACCGCGCTGCACCTGCAATACCTGGAACGGAAATACTGGCGGACCAAATATTCGCTTTCCTTTCCGCGATTGCGACCTTTCGAAGGGGAGGAGCGGGACCGGCCTTATGGCGTTCAGCCGAAGGTGGAAATGAAGGACAGGGAACTGATCCAGCTGATCTGCGCGTATCGCCTGCTGGACGAAGAAGCGGAACTGTCCCTGTCCACCAGGGAAAGCCCGGCTTTCAGGGATCATGCCGTCCGGTTGGGCATCACGGCGATGAGCGCCGGCTCGAAGACAAATCCGGGCGGCTATGTCGTAGACCCGGGATCGCTGGAGCAATTTGAGATCGATGACGATCGCAGTCCCGCAACGATCGCGGAAATGATCAGGCGGCAGGGGTATGAGGCGGTATGGAAGGATTGGGATGCGGTGCTCCAGCAGGTATAAGAGATTTCACGGCAACGGCAGCGCGTTGTGGAACAACTTCTACATTCCGCCTGAAAAAATAGAAAACCGGGCGTTTTCTTATCTTGGCGAAGTATGCTCAATAGCAGGACGATACCAGCATTGGACGGTTACCGCGAAATCTCGACCGCGCAACGGGATGAATTCCGGGATAACGGGCACCTTTTGGTGCGCGGCTTGTTGAGCACGGAAGAGGTCGAGGCGTACCGGCAGCAGATCGTCGAAGTCGTGAAACGGCATAGCCGCGAGAAGAAAAAGGCGCCGGAGCGGGGAATATACGGCAGGGCCTTCGGCCAACTGGTGAACCTTTGGCGCGTGGACGGAGGCGTCCGGCAATTCGTGTTGTCCAGGCGCCTGGCGAAGGTGGCGGCCGATCTGCTCGGTGTCGCCAACGTTCGGATCTATCACGACCATGCGCTTTTTAAAGAAGCCGGAGGGCGCGCGACCTATTGGCACCAGGACCAGTACTACTGGCCGCTCGACACGGCCGATACCGTCACACTGGCCATGGCGCTGACCGACCAAAGCATTGAAATGGGCATGTTCGTCTTTGCTTCCGGATCGCATAAGAACGGCACCGTTTTCGATCCGAAACTTTCTTCGGAGCCGGACAGCCTTTACCGGAAATATATCCGCGACAACCAGTTCCCCCTGAGTTGCGCCGCAGGTATGCGTGCGGGTGACTCCAGCTGGCATTACGGGAACACCGTGCATCACACTTCCGCCAATGAGTCGGACCGCCGCCGCGAGATGATGACGATCACGTATATGGCGGATGGCGCACGCGTCGCGCAGCCCATGCACGAGGCGCAGGTATACGAACTTAACAACTGGCTCGCGGGGCTGCCGCCGGGCAGGCTTGCGGCGTCGGACATGAACCCGCTGCTGCTGTAAGCGGCACCGGCGCGGGCAACTTCGGGGTCTCGGCGCGGCGATTGCGACGCGCGGCAGCCGGGACGGGCGCGCGGGCTCAACATCGCTGCGGGAGCAGATTGGTCCGGGATTTGCAGTAACGCGGTTATTACCAGTATCAAGTCGGAGTATGCAATATAAAACGCTGGGACGGTCTGACCTCCGGGTCAGCGTTGCGGGATTCGGTTGTATGTCACTGCGAGAATGCGCAGCGGATACCGAACGGGTGATCGAGCGGGCGATAGAACTGGGGATAAATTATTTCGATACGGCGGATTTCTATGATAAGGGATTGAATGAAGCGTGCATCGGCAGGATACTGCAGGGCAAACGGGAAAAGGTGATACTGGCGACGAAGGTGGGGAACGAGTGGCGCGCGGATGGGAGCGGATGGGATTGGAATCCGAAAAAAGAGTATATCCTGCGCGCAGTGGAAGGGAGCCTGAAGCGGCTGCGAACGGACCGGATCGACTTGTATCAGTTGCACGGCGGAACGATGGATGATCCTATCGACGAAACGGTCGAAGCGTTCGAGTTGTTGAAGCAACAGGGGAAGATCCGGTATTACGGGCTGTCTTCTATCCGCCCGAACGTGATCAGGGAGTATATCCGCCGGAGCCATATTGTCAGTGTGATGATGCAATACAGCCTTGCGGACAGGCGACCTGAAGAGGCTTGTTTAGCCATGTTGAAAAAGGCAGAGATCGGCGTGTTGGCGCGGGGTGTGGTGGCAAAGGGATTGCTTGCGGGGAAAGAGGCTGTGGCGTATCTGGGGCACTCCGCGAAAGAGATGGAATCGGCGGCGATGGCAATAAAAAAGATCGCGGGTGCGCGGGCGGGAGAAGTGAGGGCGGTCGCGAAGCGGCCCGGGAGTTGGCCGATCCGCTGGGTGCTGGACCAGGATGCCGTCACCAGCGCGATCGTGGGGATCAGGACGATGGAACAATTAGAAGATGCTGCAGAGGCGGTGGAGCTGCGGGGATTGTCGGAAGGCGAGGCACGGGATTTGCAAACTGCGTTGAAAGTACAGCGTTATGAGGATTATCGCTGACGGGGAATGAAATCGGGTAGGAACGAAGGCGGGCAGGCATGAAGATCGCGCGGGCTATAGGATCAGGGTATAGATAAAGCACGATTGAGTGTGGAAAACCGGCCGTTGGGAATGGAAGTTGCTAATTCGTAGATTTACGAACCGGGGCGGGGAAGATAGATTAGCGGTTATATTGATATATAAAGTTAAGGTTATAATGGCAAATTTTCCCAATTTGAGAAACTCATAAGTAAATGAAAAAAAAGGCCTCGCAAAATACCATCTTTAGGGTATTGGTGGGGCTGGGAAAATCTCCCAATTTAGCGTCGGAAATGAAAATTAAATCACCAAATAATTTGTAAATAGAAAAACTACATGTATTTTTACGCAACTTATTAACGCGCCTGCCATATTCAAAATCCTCTGAATATCGGGATATTAGCTCTAAGCCCAGGAGCTCTTGATTCACTCCCAATCCTAGAAATTCCCATCGTTCCTTTCGAGAGTTAACAACAATCCAATCCACACTATTTACGAGCCGGTTTCTAACCGCACGTACAAGTTTTTCGATCCCAATACCTTGTTAGCCGTCGTTTCCATTTATCATCCTAGAAAGATTAAGTTTCTACTTAAACCGTTAAAAAGAACATTGGTAAATGAAAAAGCAAATTCTGGCTGTTGATGATAGTAAAGCGATCCGTTTTCTGTTGCAGACTGTTTTGGGGAGAGATTATTCAGTGATTACGGTTCCTGATGGCTATTCCGCAATGTATTATCTGTCTCACCGGGCGCAACCCGATCTGATCATAGCCGATCCGCAGTTGCCCGACATGGACAACTGGGAACTGATCCAGCAGTTATCCACGAGCGGCATGTATGGAGATATTCCTATGATGGTTTTGTCAGGTCTTCCCGAACAGGAAACCGAAGCAAAATGCAACGAACATGGCGTTTTGAAGTATTTCCTGAAACCGTTTAATCCGGTGGAGATGATGGAAGCCATCGACCGGATGGTCACGAGCGGCGAGCTGAACAGGGATATTTCCTATGCCAGCTAAACCTGAAATTAACGATTTGATTACCGTATATATGAAACCGTAAACCTGACGTATGGATTTATTATTTTTACCCCAAACTGTAGAGAAGAGCCAGAGGACCTCCCCGCGTTACACCTTTCGCTCTTATTTCGTGCCGCAGGCAGCGGAAACTTACCAATATGGTGGATTCTACTATATTGGGAAGAACAGTGTTCACATCGACAAGCTTGTACAGATTTACAAACGAGGCTATGCTTCCGAAGGGATCGACAATACCAAATCCGAGCTCCTGCGCAGCCTCGACAGGGAAACGAACGTCCTCCCGGAAGTGATTTTTTGCGAGGCCAGTTTCGATATCAACGAGATCAGGGGGCTGAAGCAGTTTCTCCGGCAGCATCCCGTGCTGCATTCCATTCCTTTCATCCTGGACGGATCCGGGTTGGCGGAGCGGGAGCTGGAGCTGTACCGGACTTATGCCCGTCCCGACGAGATCCTGTTCCTGCAGCACTGCGATCAGGCGACGTTGAATGACAAGATCGCCTTTCTCCGCAAGGTGAAAAAGGCGCAGCAGGGCGCCGCGCCGCAGATCGAGGAGAATGTGCCTGCGCGCAGCCTGCGGCTGGGATTGTTGTCCAAACGGACGTTTGATATCCTGGTTTCGTCGATCGCTCTGCTATTGCTGAGCCCGTTGTTCCTGCTGATCGCCCTGGCCATCAAGCTGGAATCCAGCGGTCCGGTCTTCTATATCGCCAAACGCGCCGGCCGGGGGTACAAGATCTTCAATTTTTTCAAGTTCAGAACGATGTATCAGGGGTCCGACAAGCGGATCGGCGAGTTGACGCATCTCAATCAATACAACGCGGCGACGCAGGGGCCGGTTTTCTTCAAGATCAGCAACGATCCCCGGATCACCAAGGTGGGTAGTTTCCTCCGCAATACCAGTCTCGACGAATTGCCGCAATTGATCAATGTGCTCCTGGGCGACATGTCGCTGGTGGGGAATCGCCCGCTGCCGCTATACGAAGCAGTTACACTCACAACGGACGAATATGCAGCAAGGTTCATGGCTCCTGCGGGCATTACAGGCCTCTGGCAGATCAAGAAACGCGGGAACAAAGACATGTCCGTCGAAGAGCGCATCAGCATGGACATAGATTACGCGACTAAATGTAACTTTGCGACAGATTTCTGGATTATTGCCAATACACCTTCTGCGTTACTGCAAAAGGAGAATGTCTAATTGATTGTACCATGGAGAAAATTCGCATCCTGGAAGGAATCCGGCAGGGGAAGATCGGGGGCGGTGAGAGTTACCTTCTGGGTTTGGTGGAAAATCTGGACCGGGATCAGTTCGAACCGGTGGTCCTGTCGTTCACCGACGGGCCGATGGTGGATCGTCTGCGGTCGAATGGCATCGAGACTCACGTGATCTATACAGAGCAACCGTTCGATATCCGGATCTGGAAAAAGGTGAAGAACCTGATCGCCGCTCTGGATATCGACATTGTACATGCGCATGGCACGCGGGCCTGTTCGAACCTGTTCTGGGCAGCGCGCCGGTTGCAACTTCCGATGGTCTACACCTGTCACGCCTGGTCCTTCCATCTTGACCAGCCCGCGCTCGTAAAAAAGATGCGGATCTGGAGCGAGGATTTCCTGACGTCAAAAATGGATGTGAATATTTGCGGTTGCGAAGCCAACCGGAATACCGGGAGGGAGGCTTTCCGGGATTTCGACGCGGTGGTCATCAATAATTCGATCGATTCGAAACGTTTTAACCCATACCTGGCCTATCAGGATGTGCGCGAGGACCTGGGCATCGGCGAAGACGACCTGGTAATTGTGTCGGTGGCGCGCTTCACGTTGCAAAAACAGCCGTTAAAGCTGATCCGGGCGTTCGCCCGCGTGAGTGAGAAGGTTCCCCACGCGCGGCTCCTGATGATCGGCGACGGGGAAGAAAAGCAAGCGGCCGTAAAACTGATCGGGTCCCTCGGACTGGGCGACAAGGTCGTGCTGCAGCCTTTCCGCCAGGATATTCCCGATGTGCTGGCGGGATCAGACATCTATGTACTGCCGTCCCTGTGGGAGGCATTCCCGATCGCGCTGCTGGAGGCCATGTCGATGGGCAAGGCGGTGATCGGCACCAATGTAGACGGGACGCCGGAGATCATCCGGGACCGCGAAAACGGCTTGCTGATCGGGATCGACGACCTGGAAGCGAATCTCGAGTCGGCGTTGCTTGAGCTTTGCAGCGACCCCGGATTGAGGGAGCGGCTGCAGGCTAATGCCATTAGCAGCATATATAATAGGTACACCGTTGAAAATCTGGCGAGGAAGAATGAAAATATTTACCGGGAGTTGGTGCGGCCGATGCCGCTTTTGAAGAATCCGGTGATCGGGTAGTTCCAAATCGCGTGAAACGCCGGTGAGCGTTGCGTTTCTACCGGCGGATGTGAATAATATTTGGCCGAAAAAGCTTGCACGAATCTGTGGGAATTTGTAAATTTGCCCCGGCGCTCCGTGCGACCCCTATCAAGTTGATCTAATTTCCCCTGATAACCAATCTCTCTTCTCTTTTTTCCTTCTGTACACCGCAATATTCTATCCGACTACCACCAATTTCTATGCAACTCCTGCAGTAAGCCCGTATGTCCTGTTTGCCCGGCAATAGTGGCCCGGCAATGATATGAATTGACTGTTGGAAACTTTTTTAATATAAACCCTAAAGGCGTTGACCCCTTTAACCTCAGCATTATGAAAATTTCTACCCGCGTAGCTTTACTCGTCCTGGCCCTGTTCGCATTTACTGCGGGGCAAACCGTAAAAGCTCAGCTTGCCATGAACCCGACCGACTCCGTGTATACGTACATATCCACGGCCCCGCTCGGCAGTCCCAACAACCCGAACCAGCCCGCGAGCGGCAAGATCGGGAAATGGATCCATGCGGTGCGCATGTCCTGGAATACGCACGAGTACAAGGCGTACATCTATCAGGGGTCCGATTTCCGCATCCATTTCCCCAAGTCGTATAACCCGACTGCCAACGACGGGAAGCGCTACCCGATCCTGCTCTTCTATTGCGGTGACGGGGAAGAAGGCGGCATCTACGACAACGAGCAAACGCTGGTCCACGGGGCGCAGCCCTTCCAGACCGCTATCGACAACGGCACGTTCGACGGCTATGCGATCTTTATGCAATGTCAGTACGGCTGGGGTCCCGCACAGTTCATCAACTATCAGAACCTGGTGGACTCGCTGTGTACGTATTATAAAGGGGACCCGTACCGCGTTTTGCAGAACGGGTTGTCCGGCGGCGGTCAGGGGATCTGGAATCACCTGGTGGCCGCGCCGACGTATTTCGCCGGGGTGGTGCCGATGTCGGCTACATTGAGCGCGGACGGAACGTCTTCGGTCATCAATGTCGTCCGGTGGACGCCGATCTGGAACCTCGACGGGGGCAAGGACGTCGATCCGCCGCCTTCGCTGGCGAACCAGGTCGCCGCAGCAATGGGTGCCGCGGGCGCCAATTATATATTAAAAGAGTACCCGACCCTGGGTCACGATACCTGGGACAGCACCTGGCTGGAACCCAATTTCTGGCCCTTCATGAATAAACAATATTTGTCCAACCCCTGGCCCCTCCATGGCCGGACCAATTTCTGTCCGGGTCAGAAGATCAACGTGACGCTTGGGATCGTGGCGGGGCTGGGCAGTTACCAGTGGCGTAAGAACGGCGTGGTGATCGCGGGCGCGACAAGGGATACGCTGCTGGTTACCGATACAGGCACTTACGATTGCCAGATCAAACGCGGAAACTATTATTTGTCGGACTGGTCGCACAACCCGGTCAGGATCACGGTATCCGGGGCAACGCAAACGCCGCCGATCACCGTGGTGAACAATGCCAGCGCGGTCCTCCCCGATGCGGCGGGAGATACGACGGTGACCCTGCAAATGCCGGCGGGCGACTCGAGCTATACCTGGAAATACCTGAAAACGGGCCAGACGGTCGGCACGAGCCAAACCCTCACGGTGGGGGCAAGCAAGACGGGCGATTATACCGCGGCCGTCATTCCGTTCCAGGGATGCTCCAGTATTCCGTCACCGGCTTTCCCCGTGGTAAAGGCCAGCGGCCCGAATCCGCCGCCGCCCGCGACAAGTCTCGTGGGAACCGCACAAAGCTTCACGTCGGTGCGCCTGACCTGGTCGGCCGCGCCAAACCCAACCTTCCCGCCAACCGCATATGAAGTATATCGCGGGTCGAAGAGCGGCATTTACCAATTGATCGGGCAGGCCGCGTGGGATTCGCTTGCCTATACGGACAACACTGTCTCTGCCGGACAAAAATATTTCTATATCGTTCGCGCGGTGGATACGACCGGTGCGGCGCCATTGTCCAACCAGGCTACGGTGACCACCCCGGGTGACGTTACCCCGCCCAGCGCGCCGGGCAACGTGACGATCTCCGGCACCACCAATACCTCGGCATACCTCACCTGGCTCGGATCGACCGACAATGTAGCCGTCGATCATTATGCGGTTTACGCCAACGGCCAGCTCGCCACGGTTACCCCCAACCTGAACGTTATCGTTACCGGGCTGAATACGGGCCAGACCTATGCGTTCACCGTCAAGGCGGTGGATGCCAGCGGCAATTATTCCAATCCGAGCGGGCAGGCAACGGCCAACATCGTTTCCAACGGTCTCAATTACAGCTATTACACGACGACCAACCCGTGGACCGCGCTCCCGAACTTCACGCAGCTGAGCCCCCAATCGCTGGGATCTATGCCGGCGGTCAGTATTTCGAACACGACGCAATCGACGAACTACGCCTATGTCTGGACCGGTTATATCACGATACCGGTGACAGGAACCTATACTTTCTCCACGACCTCCGATGGTGGCAGCGCACTGTGGTTCAACACCCTGACACCCGGCACGACTGCGTCCGCGACGGTCAATAACGACGGCTCGCACGGCAGCAGGACGAGGACCAGCGCATCGCTGAACCTCACCGCAGGCGTGTACCCGATCAGCATCGAATACTACCACTCGACCGGCACGGGCACGATGAGCGTGCTCTGGGCGTCCCGGCAGGCGTTCGGCAACACCACGAGCCGGGCTATCGCGGCGACCTACTTTGCGGGCAATACGACGCCGACGGGCGCGGCGCCCGCGGCTCCGACGGGTATCAGGGCCCAGGCCACTTCCTTCAACTCGGTGAATGTAACCTGGACGGACAACAGTACGAATGAAACCGGTTTCGAGGTATATCGCGCGGGATCGAGCAGCGGTCCGTGGCAGATCGTGACCACGACGGCGCCCGGCGCGTCCAGCTTCACCGACGCAGGAGTGGCGGCCAATACCCGGTATTATTACAAGGTGCAGGCCATCAACCAGAATGGAGGTTCGGGATACGATACCGCTTCCATTGGCGGGCTCAGTTACAATTTTTACCAGGGCACCTTCAACCCGCTGATCAATTACGACTCGGCGAACACGCCGGTGGTCAGGTCGGGCAATCTGAACAACTTCTCGTTGTCTCCCGCAGCCCCCGTGACCACGAACTTCGGTTTGTTGTTTGGCGGCATCATCCACGTACCGGTTTCAGGCACCTGGACGTTCACGACGACCTCCGACGACGCGAGCGAGCTTTTTGTCGACGGGTATAGCTGGAGCCACGTGGTCGTGAATAACAACTTCCAGCAGGGCATGACTTCGCGGTCCGGCACGATCAACCTGACGGCCGGCGACCACATGCTCTATGTCTCGTATGAGCAAAGCTCGGGCGGCGACGGTTTGACGGTCGGCTGGGCGAACTCGGGGGCGCATATCGCCAGTTCGCTGATCCCGGATTCGGCCTTTGCCAATAACAACTGGACGACGATGACCTTTGCGCTGCCAGGCGCGCCGGTGACGCCGACGATCACGAACAATACGGTGCTGTCTTCCTCGAAGGTCTCCTTCAGCTGGCAGGATACCTCCAGCAACCTGACGGGCTATATGTTGTACCGTTCGCAGGGCGATACCCTCCATTTCAACATCCTGGCGCAGCCGGGAGCGGGGGTGACCCAATTCACGGACTCGGCGCTGTTCGGGCATCAGACCTACTATTATCGTCTCGTGGCCAACGGCCCGGGCGGCAGTTCGGCTCCGGCCAACTTCAACGCCACCATGCCGGATAATGCGCCGGTATTCGCGGCGATCGCTTCGCCGGTATTCATCAACTATACCAAGGGCGGCTCCGTGAAAGTGAACGTGACGGATGCCGACGGAGATAATCTCACGCTGACGGCATCCAACCTGCCCGGCAGCTGGGCGAACTTTACACCCGGCGGCACCAACGGCACCGGAACACTGACCTTCACGCCGACGTCGGCCAACCAGGGCACCTATTCCGGAATCACCCTCACCGCCAACGACAACAACGGCGCGATCGTAACCGATACCTTTACGCTCGTTGTCAATAATAACGTTCCGCCGGTCTTCAACACGGTCAGCAATATCACCATGAACGCAGGCTCTTCGCTGAGCGTGCCGGTCACGGTGACCGACGGCAACCCCTCGAACGTGCTGAGTTTCAGCTTCACCGGCCTGCCCGCCAACACGGTGCTGGCGCCGGGTGCGAACGGGACAGATACCCTCAAGCTGAATCCCAACTATGGCGATGGCGGCAACTATACGGTCGTCGCGACCGCGAATGACGGCGCGGGAGGCATCACTTCCGATACGTTCAGCATCACCGTCAACAAGGTCAATCCTTCCCAGAACGTCTATGTCCAGTTCAGCAGCGGCGATCTCGCCGGTGCGCCCTGGAACGCGATGACCAACAGCGGCACGGCTACCAATTTCGCCGATGCCAACGGCCACGCGACCACGGTCGGACTGAACTTCCAGCCGGGCTGGTGGGGTACGTTCAACATGGGTCCGCAAACGGGCAATAACTCCGGCGTATACCCGGATAAGGTGGAGAAAGATTACTTCTTCTTCGGTTCCTATCAGGGTGTCTTTACCGGTCCGAACACGGACAGCGTACAGGTCACCGGTCTGAACCCCAATCAACAATATTCCCTGACCTTCTATTCCGGAAGCGTCTTCTCGCTCCTGACCGACAACGGTACCACTACCTTCAGCTCGCAGGGCAAGAGCGCCAGCCTGCAAGTACAGAACAATACGCAGAATACGGCTACCCTGAGCGGTCTGGTGCCGAATGCCAACGGCGTCATCACCTTTACGCTGGGGCTTGGAGCGAACACGACGATCGGTTACCTCAACGCACTGGTGATCTCGTCGGCCTTTGACGACGGCACGGCGCCCCTCAGCCCGTCCAACCTCGTTGCAGGCATCGCGGGCAACGGCGCGGTCCAGCTGAACTGGTATGACTCCGCTTACAACGAGACCGGGTACAATGTGCTGCGCTCCCTGAGCCCGACGGGACCGTTCGTCCAACTGCCCCGTACCGCGGGTGCAGGGGTGACCAGCTTTGTCGACAGCACGAGCGGCAGCAACCGGACCTACTATTATGAAGTCCAGGCGTTCAATACGCATGGGGTCTCGGCTCCGAGCAATGTGGCTTCCGTGACCACGACGGACCGGGTTCCGACGATCAATCCGATCGCCAACGTCAATATGACTTATACGCAGCAGGACACGATCCAGATCACCACGACGGCCGATACGTCCAATATGGTGAGCCTGAGCGTCACCGGCCTGCCGCCCTTCGCAACGTTTACGGATAACGGTAATGGCACCGCCACGATCGTGATCCGGCCGACGCAGGGCGCCACGGGGATCTTCCCGGCAGTGACCGTGACTTCGGCGGATCAGCTGGATTCGACGAATTCCCAGACCTTCAGCATCATCGTCAGGGATCCGGCCGTCACGTCCACCTACATCCACTTCTCGGACGGCACGAACAACGGCAGCTCGCCCTGGAACAACGATCCGTTCTGGCCGTCGGCCAATTCGGGCCAGGGCAACCTGGTGAACGACGCGGGTGCGACGACAAGTATGTCCTTTACGTTCACGAACGGAATGTCAGGTACCTATACGGCCGGTATGCAGCCCCACAATGGCGCCGGCATCTTCCCGGATGCGGTGATGCGCAGCGGTGAATACGAGCAGACGTCGAAGACGGATACTATCCGGTTGTCGGGTCTGCAGCGGGGTCAGGCATACAACATCGTGTTCTTCGGCAGCATCGACTTCGGCGGCAGCGGCATCACCAACTATTCCGCTGGCGGCCAAACGGTCACGCTGAACCCGAACTACAACTACCAGAATACGGTACGGATCAACCACGTGGTGCCCGACGCCAACGGCAATATCTACCTGGGTATCGCCAAGGCCAACAGCAGCCAGAACTTCGCGTACCTCAACGACCTGATCGTGGAGAACTACGACAGCAGCCTGCACTTGCTGGCGCCGACCGGTCTCTTCGTGAAGGCGATGACCACCAAATCGGTCACGCTGCAGTGGCAGTTACGCAGCAGCGGTGAGACCGGCGAGCAGGTATGGCGCGGGACCGACAGCGCCGGCAGCAGCTACCAACTGATCGCAACGTTGCCGGCAGGTACGAGCAACTATGTCGACAACAGCGTGCAGCCCAACCGCAACTACTATTACCTGGTGAATTCGATCAACGGTACCACCCAGTCGCAGTTCAGCAACGCGGTCTATGCGAACCCGTATGCGTCGATCATCTATATCAGCTATTCGGTCGGCCATGTGGCACCGCAACCCTGGAACAATATCAACATCCTGCCGACGCTCGGCCAGACCTGGAACAATTTCTTCGACCAGAATGGCAACCTGACGAATGTCGGCCAGATACAGACCTCGACCTGGGGCGGTCTCGCCACCGCGGGCATGACAACCGGCAATAACACGGGCGTGGTTCCGGATGCGGTCATGGCAGCGGCCTACGGTCTGTTCGTCGGAACCACCGGCCAGGTGCAGATCACGGGTCTCGATCTGAACATGACCTATGATATCACCTTCGTCGGCAGTGTCAACCTCACGGGCGACAACAACGCCACCTATACCGCGAACGGCGGCCAGGCGATCCTCAACGCGACCTTCAATACGACGGGCCAGGTGACGATCTTCAATGTGGCGCCCGATGCGAACGGCAATATCAATATTGCGTGTACGCCGACCTACAGTACCAGCCAGTTCGGTCTGATGAACGCCGTCATCCTGCAAGGCCACAGCAATACGCCGAGCGGCAGCCAGCCGGGCACGCCGACGCAGGGTCAGACGATAGCGACCACCGCGGTGAACGCCCAGGCGCTGACCATGACCAATCCGGACTCGGCGCAGGGCCTCAAGGAGCTGAGCGCATATCCGAATCCGTTCCGCAGCCAGTTCACGCTGCAGGTGCCGGTGAACGGCATGTCGGAGAACGTGGTCGTGACGGTGTATGATGTCACCGGCAGGGCACTGTACCAGAAGGAGTTTGACAACCTGACACAAGGCAACAACTACCTGCTGATCTCGCCCGAGCGGGCTACGCAGAACGGGGTCTACTTTGTCCGCGTGATGTACTCAGACCGGACGACCGTCAAGATCCTCAAGCTGTTAAGACAGTAGTAGTCAGGATATTATGGCCTTATTTCCGAAGAAAGTAAACAATGATCCGAGTGGTCATTGTTTACTTTTTTTGATTTTACGGTGTATCTTGTGTTCCAAATCAATCGTTTATTGAAAAAGGGGTATTCTTTTCATGAGAAAGCGGCAAGCATCATTGCCGGCGCGATCCTGGTCGGCATGGTAGTCAAGATCTTATTCCTTTGATCGGTTAGTGTATGTTGTCAGTAACCCAAAAGTCAGGTAAGACGGCGTTTTCCTGGAAGCGGGACGGCTGGTTGACGGCGGTGCTGCTGGCCATTGCGGTGGGGCTTGGCTATCTGCTGGCCAGAGCGTTGCCGCTCGGTATCGGGGTGTTCGCCGGCATCGTGGGCCTCGGGATCGTCGTCATCTGCGTGATCAGCACCGAGATCGGGCTTTATTTCAACGTGCTTTATTCTTTCCTGGCTTATCAAATCTCGCGGGAGTTCTTCCAGGATTCCTTCCCGGTCGGGGAGGTGTCCAATATCCTGGTGATCGCCACCTTCCTGGGGCTGTTCAGCAAACGGTACAATATCAAGGAGAGTTTCCAACATTTCTGGCAAACCCCGGTTCCCAAGCTGTTCATCATTACCCTCGCCTATATCCTGATCGAATTGTTCAATCCCTATGCGCATTCCTTTCAGGGATGGTACGGGACCGCGCGGGCGGCGACGATGGACACGATGCTGTTGTTCGCCTGCTACAACGTGTTCGACAGCTACAGGGTCATCCGGCGATTCATCATCGTCTTGTTCCTGATGACGGTGGCCGTCGGGATCTACGGCTGTATCCAGCAATGGCACGGGTTGTTCGATTTCGAGCTTTCGTGGGTCACGATGGATCCAGTCCGGTTCAACCTCATGTTCATCGGCGGGGAGTTCCGGAAGTTCTCGACCCTGGCCGATCCGGCGAGCTTCGCGATCGTGATGTCGTCCTGCGCGGCCTTTTTTGTCGTCCTGTTGACCGGGAAATGGAAAGCCTGGCAGCGTATCGTCATGTTCGCCGGCCTGGTCATCCTGATCCTCGGAATGGCCTATTCAGGGACCCGTACCGCGAATGCCATGCTGTTGGGGGGGCTCGTGATGTTCGTCGTCCTGACGATCGACCAGAAGGCCACGCGGATCTTCCTGGTCCTCGGCGTCATCCTTTTCATCGGGCTCATGTTCGGGCCCTTCTCGGGCAATGAGACGGTCATGCGGTTCCGGTCCACGTTTTCGGGGACAAAAGACGAATCCTACAATGTTCGCACGAATAACCGGCATTTTATCCAACCCTATATCTATTATCATCCGATCGGCGGCGGCCTTGGGACGACGGGCGCTTATGGTGCGCAGGTCAACCCGGGGCATCCTCTCGCGGGCTTTCCGACCGACAGCGGCTATCTGCGGAAGGCGCTCGAGATCGGCTGGATCGGGCTGTTCCTGGTGGTCCTGCTTTACTACTCGATCATCCGTGCGGCGATCCGCGGCTTCTTCCAGTGCAGCAACAAGCGGGCGCGAACGATCTATGCCGGCGCCACCGCCTGTATGTTCTCTTTTTATGTCGCGGAGTTCGCCCAGGACGCGATCGGTCAGATCACCGATATGGTGGTGTACTATCCCATGATCGGGATCATTTTACAGCTAAAGAACCATGAAAACGAAATAACCTAACCCCAAACATCCGACGAATGGCAATCAAACGATGGATCGACGCGCGGCCTTATCTTGTCATACCCCTTGCACTGGCCGTGCTGATCGTTCCGGTCCTGCTGATCGAACTGCGGGTCGCGCAGCTTTCCGGCGGCACTTTCATGTATCCGCTGGACGATACTTTTATTCACATGACCGTCGCCAAGACCCTCGCGCTCCATGGCAACTGGGGGATCGCGCCGGGGGAATTCGAGTCCGCGTCCTCGTCGGTCGGGTATACCCTGCTGCTGGCGGCTCTGTTCAAGGCGTTCGGCGTGCATGCCTTCCTTCCTTTCCTGATCAATTTGATTACGGCGGTCGTGGTGGTGCTGGTGGTGGACCGGTGGCTGAAACGCGAGCAGGTGCGGCCGTTTGCGCGGCTGGTGATCCTGGCGGCGGTCGTGCTGCTGACACCGCTGCCGATCCTTGTCATCACCGGCATGGAGCACACGCTGCAATGTCTTTTCTCGTTCCTGTTCCTGTTCGGATTTGCGGAGTGGCTCGCGAAGGCGGGGCCCGCCTTCGCCAAGGCTTCGGGGAGGGCCGCCTTCGCCAATGCTTCGGCGGCCGAGGCGGGCGAGGCCAAGGCTTCGGGGAGGGCCGCCTTCGCCAAGGCTTCGGCGGCCGAAGCGATATCGAAGATGCCCGTCGCCTTGTTCGTGTATGCATTTTTCGCCTGCCTGACGAGGTATGAGGGCGCCTTCCTTGTCGGGATCGCGTGCCTGATGCTGCTCTATAAGCGCCGGGTCCCGGCGGCGTTCCTGCTGGGAGCCGTGGGCGCGCTGCCGATCATTGTATTCGGCGCCTATTCGATCCTGCAGGGCAGCTATTTCCTGCCGAATTCCGTGCTGTTGAAATCCGACGGCGCGCGGCTGTCGCTGGGCGGTCTGGCATCCTTCTTCTTCCAGACCGTGGAGCAGAAGCTGACGATCTCGCTGACGGGGATCGCGGCAACCGTCACCCAGCATCTCCTGGTCATCCTGCCGTTGTCCTACCTGGCGCTGGCGGGGCCGCTGAAACGTTCGGTCCGGTTCAGCTATGTGCTGCTGATGCTGATCGTCACGACCTTCCTGCAGCTGACCCTGGCGTCGACCGGCTGGTTTTACCGGTACGAAGCCTACCTGGTGCTGTGCACGGTCTGTCTCCTGGCCGTGATGGGGTATCATTTCCGGGAGGAGCTGATGCCGAAGGTGAAGGCTTATCCGGCGGCGGTGGCGTTTTTGGTGTTTGCGCTCTTTCTGCCCATGGCTTACCGGACCGCTGCCGCCTTTACCAAGGCCCCGCGGGCCTGCATGAATATCTACGATCAGCAATACCAGATGGCGAAGTTCCTCCACCGGTATTATAACGACCAGGTGATCGCGGTGAACGACATCGGTGCGGTCTCTTTTTTCAAGAAGGAGAAAAATATCGACCTCATGGGTCTTGCGGACATCAAGGTGGCGCGGAGCAAAAAAGACAACTATTGCTCGCCCGGGTTTCTCGACAGCCTGAGCCGCAGCGAACACGCGGGTGTGGCGATCGTGTTCGACAGCTGGTTCAGCGACTCGCTCCTGGCAAAATGGAACAAAGTCGCGACCTGGACCATACCCGACAATGTGATCTGCCAGGACAGTACGGTCACCTTCTATGCCATCGACAAGGGACAGACCGGTGAATTGCGCAACCACCTCGAACAATATCAACCCTCCCTGCCGTTCGGCGTCCACGTACATTATTTCAACTGACTATGAGCAAAGGATACATACGAAGTCTCGACGGATTGCGCGCGGTGGCGATACTGCTGGTGATGAGCTTCCACTACGACCTGGACACGTTCGGCTGGGCGGGCGTGCAACTGTTCTTTGTGTTGTCGGGTTTCCTGATCACCCGGATCCTGTGGAAGGAAAAGTTCAAGGTCGAGCCGCTATGGCCGAAGTTCAGGAACTTCTGGATCAGGCGGACGCTCCGGATCTTCCCGTTGTATTACGGCTTCCTGCTTTTCCTGGGTGCGACCTATCTCGTCTTTCATTTCCCGTACTATTACAAGACCTTTATTCCGTTCCTGGCGACGTACACCGTTAACTATACCCGGCTGATGCCGGGTTGGCTGGTGAATCCGTTGTTCACCCATTTGTGGTCGCTGTCGATCGAAGAACAGTTCTACCTCTTTTTCCCCTTCTTCATCTTCCTTTGTTCACCGCGGACCATCCGCACGGTGATGTGGTCGATCATCTTTCTGGCGCCGCTGGTGCGATACGGGCTGGGCATCTATTACCTGGCGCACGCCCCCGATATGCATGTGGCCGGAGATGCGGTATACTGGAATACCCTGAGTCACCTGGACGCGTTCTGCATGGGCGGCGTGATCCCGGTCATGTCGCTGCATCACCGGTTGCGCAAGCCGATCCGGTACTTCACGGTCGCGTTTATGCTGGCGATGGCGGCGGGGGTCTTCAATTTCCTGCTGATGGATTCGGGGCACTGGTATATCACCGATCTCGGATACAGCCAGGCGGAGATGCGGCATGCGCAACATGTCTGGAGTTACTCGTTGCTGAACTTCCTGTTCGCGTCCGCTATCCTCGTGCTGATCAGCGAGCGAAGGCGGCAGCGATTTTCGCTGGTCCGGCGATTACTGGAGACCCGGTGGATGGTGGAGATCGGGAAAGTATCCTACGGTATGTATGTGTTTCACTGGGCGATCATGACCTATCTGATGGACCGGTATCTGCCGCTGGAGGGAAAGTTCATCAGGATGGTCTCCTTTCTGCCCTATGTGGTGCTCGTGTACCTTTTCGCGAAGTTGAGTTATGTGCTCTACGAGTCCTATTTTATCCGGCTGAAGGAAAAAAAGGCGCCGGCGAAGGTCGCGTACAGCGAGAGCGCTACAGGTTGAGCTTCTTCATTTCATTTACCGCATAGTCGCAGGCGCGGGCTGTCAACGCCATGTAAGTCAGCGAAGGGTTCTGGCTGCCCGCCGATGTCATGCAGCTCCCGTCCGTGATGAATACATTTTTTACGTCGTGCATCTGGTTCCAGGCGTTGAGCACCGACGTCCGCGGATCGTTACCCATGCGGGCCGTGCCCATCTCATGGACGGCCGTGCCTGCGGGATCGTTGCGGCTGAAAGGTTGGATATCGGTAAATCCGGCGTTGTGGAGCATTTCTTCGGCGGATGCCCGGATATCTTTCCGCATGGCTTCTTCGTTCGCGTGGTATTCGGAAGAGATGCGGACGAGGGGGAGGCCCCAGCTGTCCTTTTGTTCCGGGTCGAGGGTGATCCGGTTGTCGAAATAAGGCAGGGTCTCGGCCCAGCCGCCCAGCCAGATATACCAGGGGCCGGGCTGGAGGAGGGAATGGACGAATTCCTTGCCGAAGCCAGGGACGGAGGCCGCCTGCGCTTCCCAGTCGAACCGCCCGCCGATGCCCTGGAGACCGAACCCGCGCAGGTAATCCTTGCGGGTGGCCGCGTCCACGTTGCGGAATCGGGGGACATAGATACCCGCGGGTTTCCGCCCTGAATAATAGTGGTCTTTGAAAAGATCCGATTCTCCCTGCGCGCCGGTACCCGTAAAATGGTCCATGAGGTTGTGGCCGACCTGGCCGCTGCTGTTGCCGAGTCCGTTGGGGAAGCGATGCGAGGTCGAACGCAGGAGGAGGGCCGCGGTATCGATCGTGGAGGCGTTGAGGAACAGCACGCGGGCGTAATATTCGGTCGTCTGCCGCGTGTTGGCGTCAAGGACGCGGACGCCTTTGGCCCGACTGTTCTTTTCGTCATAGATGACCTCGGTGACGATGCTGTCGGGAAGTAACGTCAGGTTCCCCGTGGCGGCGGCGGCGGGGATGGTGGCCGCATTGCTGCTGAAATAACCGCTGAAGGGGCAGCCGCGTGCGCAGAGGTTTCGGTATTGACAGGGGCCGCGATCCTTCCATCCCTGGCTGAGGTTGGCCACGCGGGCGATCGTCACGATCCGGTCCCTGTAATGGCTGCGGACCCGGCGGCTGAAATGGTCTTCGATGCAATTCATTTCCATCGGCGGCAGGAAGCGGCCGTCCGGCAATTGAGGGAGCCCTTCGGGCTGGCCCGAGATGCCGACGAAGTCTTCGACATAGTCGTACCACGGCGCAATTTCCTTGTAACGGATCGGCCAGTCCACCGCGATACCCTCTTTGGCGTTGGCCGCGAAATCCAGGTCGCTGAGCCGGTAACACTGTCTGCCCCAGGTCAGCGAACGGCCGCCGACCTGGTAGCCGCGGATCCAGTTAAAGGGCTTCTCCTGGATATAGGGATGTTCCCTGTCGCTTACAAAGAATTGTTTGGTACCCTCGTCGTACACGAGGCTTTGGACGGGGTTCTCGGCAAAGTCTTCGTTCGTTTTCCGGAGCCGGTGCGGGAACTGCCAGGGGGCGAGGAAGGCGGTGGTATAGTCGGCGAGATGCCGGACGTTGCGTCCCCGCTCGAGGACGAGCGTCCGGAGGCCTTTTTCGCAAAGTTCCTTGGCCGCCCAGCCGCCGCTGATGCCCGAGCCGACTACGATCGCATCGAATTGTTGCACGCCCATGGAATAGTTATTTGGTGGCCCAGGCCGGTTGTCCCGGCTGCCACGGAAGACAGCCTTGATAGTGGACGGGAATCCCCACATAGGCCAGGCCATGTGTCGCGCCCTGCTCGGAAGTGCAGTACGCGATCACCGTATATTCTTTCAAGGTAGTAAAAAAGGGTTTTCCCAGGAAGCGGTTTTCGGCTTTTCCCCAAATTCCGGTGAGCGGCCGGTCTTTTCGCTCGCTGCGAGTCAGGGCCGCGACGCGATCGGGTGCCGCACAGTCGGCAAAACCGTGGCCATAAGCCGACTGGCAGTGCGCATCGATCGACCTGAGGCCATCGATGAAATTGTTCTGGGTATGGCGATCCGCGCAATCCCTGAGCAGGCGGACGAGACAATCGGGGACCCCTGCCGCGACGGCACCCGGCGCCGCCGTCGGCGGTATGATCGTGTCCGCGAGTGCGGCCACCAGGGCATGGCTTTTGTCGAGGAAGGAAAGGTCCGGCGTCCTGTTCCGTTCGTACCATTCATAACCGCCTATCGCAAGGGCGCTGCCAAGCCCCGCGAGGACGATCCGGCCGATGGCCTGCCGCCTGTTCATGCCGCTTCCCGTTTAGCCGCCGGCTTTTGCCGGGATGCCGGATAGCGGCGAAGGGTGAACAAGAAGAAGAGCGGCTTTTCAAGCACAAAAAGGTTGTAGAACATCACCGGAATGCTGGCCGCCAGCGCAATGCCGATAAAGAGCAGCGCGAGGGGCTCATGCAGCCCGAATACCCTCGTCAGGATGACCCGGACGCAGGCGGCCACGATGACGTGGATGACGTAGATATAGAGCGAATGATAGCCGATGACGCGAAGGAAACGCAGGACGTTCCATGTCTGGAGCCGGTAGGCGAGGGTGCACATGGTCAAACAGCCGAAGAGGGCGATCGGCAGGAAGAGCGGCAGGGGCACATTGCCCTGGTTCGCTATGTACGAATGCAGGTAATAGAACTGTGTGGCCAGGAATACCGGGAACAGGCACAAGAAGGTAAAGCGGTTCTTCAGGAAGGACTGGACGCTTTCCCGGAAGAAAAGAGAGGAGACCGTGTCTCCGATCGCGAAAAAGATATAGAACTCCATCCAGTTGGACATCATGCTGATGCTGCTGCACAACGGAGAAAGGAAATAGAGCGTCAGCCCGAGCAGGAGTTGCATCCAGCCGTGCAATTTCAATTTGGTTTTTGTCAGGAGGTAGACGATCGTGGTGTTGAAAAGGGCGGGCAGGTACCAGAACTGGTCGATCTTTTCGGGCTGGTAGAAGATATAGAGATAGTCATGCGCCGTCCGGTTCGCATTGGTGTACTGGCTGGCGAAGATCTGGATAGTGATCTGGACCGTGGCCCAAATGAGGTAGGGGTACAGCAGCAGTTCGAATTTCGAATAGATGATTCGGCCAAGGCTCTTCCTGGCCAGGCTGGCCGTGATGAAGATCCCGGAGAGGATGAAGAAGAGGGGCATCCGGAAGCTGAAGAACATGATGTTGGCGTTGAGATAGGCGGCCGGAAGCTCGTAGCCGCTGTTCTGGATGCCGAGGAGCACGTGCCGGTAGACGACCAGCAGGATGGCGATGCCGCGGAGATAGTCCACCCAGGCCATGCGGTTCTTGTCGAGCACGGATGTGTTGAAGGCGCGGGCGAAGAAGTCGCGGATGGGGGTCGCCTTCGCCGAGGCTTCGGGGGCCGCCTTCGCCGAGGCTTCGGGGGCCGAGGCCGAGGCCGAGGCGTGATTTTCAGCGGGCGCTATGGGGTGTCGGGAGGGCATTTATCGCGTTTTTAGCACGGATTCGAGGTTGACGCCGATGATCTGCTCGATCTCGATCTTCAGCACCTCCTGCTGGAGCTGCAGGTTGAGCTTCTTGGTCAGGTCGTCGCCGTAGGTCTTGTTGGCGAGGTTGTATTCTTCGATGCTGATCGAGCCGTCCTGGAATTTCTTTTCGACCTGTTTGCGCAGCGCCTCCTCGTCGTCGACGACGTTGGTCTGGAGCAGAACGAGGGCGGCGTAGGTCTTGTATTGCGCGTACTTCGTGAGGACGTCGGCGCGGATGGAGCGGGCGAGCGCTTCCTGGTTGTCATGGGCGATGGCGACGTTCTCCCTTTCTTTCTTGATATCCGACCCCATGGTGAAGAAGAGACCGATGGGGATAGTGATGCCGAAGAAGTATTTCGGGTAGACGTAACCGAAATTGGTGGTCTTGGCAAAGGTCTGGTCGTTATAGTCCGCCGATATGCTGAGCAGGTTCAGCCAGGTTCGTCTTGCGCGGGTAAGGTTGAATTCCGCGTATTTGATCTGGTGCCCCGATACCGAATAGACCGGGCCTGTGAGCGCGAGCTGGACCAGCCTTTCCTGTACGAGCGAATCGGAAGCCAGGAGCGGGACCGGGACCGGCGCCGGGCGGCCGCTGCGGAACAGCGGAACCGTATCGGTCCTGTTGTGGCCGGGCGTGCGCTGAGCCTTCGCGGAAGAGGCGAGTACGGAAAAGGCGACAGCGGTCGATGTCAGCAGGCGTGTGTAGCGGAGGAGCGTCGTTGATGTTAACTTCATAAGGCTATAAAAAAGTTTTAGATGGCGTTGACATCTTCAAGGTCGACCATGTTCAGGATAGCGCCGCAGAACTTCCCGTTGAGTTCGTGAAAAAAGGTCATCGACTGCTTGTCTATCTGCCGGATCACGTGGTGCGACGCGAAGACGGCGATGACGCCTTCGACGTATTGGGCCAGTTCCCTTGCGTCCGAGAAATCGTTCAGGGGCGGGCCTTCGAGAAAAATATAGTCGAAATCCGACCGGAGAGCCTGCAACTGTTGCAGGAGGTTTTCCCGCGGCAGGATCTCGGAGGGCGTATAGTCGCCGCCCTGCGAGCCGATCACATAGACCGATTCGCCGATGACGTTCTTGGCCGATCCGCGGACCTGTTCGAGCACGGCCGCGGGGTTGTTCTGGTCGGCCCGGATCTTTTCCAGAATGGGTTCCGCGTCCAACTGGACGGTCAGGTCGTTGTTGCTGAAATTGGTATCGATGATGAGTACCCGCTTTTTGTTCAGGCTCAGGCTGAAGGCCAGCATCTGGATCAGTGTCGTCTTGCCTTCTCCTTTCTTGGTGCTGGCGAAGAGGAAGATATGCTTCCCGCTATTCTCTATCTCGTATCTGAGCTTGCGGATCGATTCGCGAAAGACGTTTTGCCGGTTGTTTTCCACGGTCGCCTTACTGTCGACGGTGTTCCGGCCGCGGCGCGTAGCCGAGGCGAGGTGACTCGGTTCTATGATGAGTTCCGAGAGGGTCTTGTTCCGGAGGTGCGTATAATTGACCATGCTCAGCAGCCGGAGGTTGACAGTTTTCGCGAAGATGACCGGGGTCTTCAGCGAGGAGTCCATATAGGTCCGCAGGCTGATGATGAGTATCGCGATGACCAGCACGAAGACGCCCGCAAGACCCACGATGAGAATCCTTTTCGAAGACTCCGGCTCGAGGGGCGGTTGTCCCATCAGGACGAGCCGGAAATTATTCACCGAGGAGGCCATGATGTCGTTAGCCTCGTTGTACCGTTGTTTCGCGTCGAGGTATTCTTTGTTGGCGAGGTCGGCTTCGCGGATAAGGGACTGGAGGGCGGCGGCCTTGGAGGCATCGGCCGTCAGATTGCTTTGAAGGCTGGCGATCTTGTTCTGGATCGCGCCGATGGTCGCTTCCTCCGCCTTCAGGCTGACTTCCAGGCTAGCCTGCTTGTCCAGGAGGCGGGACTTGTCTTCCGGGGAGGCCGGCGCGCCCGAGGCCGTTCCGCCGCTGCTATTGAGGGCAGCAGCGACTTTCTGGTTATACTCGGTCTTCAGACTCTCATATCTTTTCCGGAGGTTCTCGTCCGTCGCGCCGCTGTTGAGATACTGCGAGTAGGCATCCTTCATGGCGTCGCGCGTTTTGAGCAATTCGTCATTCGTTACAGAGCCCGCGTTGGACTTGCCGGGCGTGGCCGACACGCCCATGGCGGCCAGCTGGCTGTTGACCTGTTTCAGGGCGAAGTTGTCGGCGGTTTGTTTCGTCTCCTGTTCGGACAACAGCTGCTGCTGGTTGAGGATCATTTCGAATTTCGCGCCGTTCTCCTGGCCCACATTGATGATGCCTTGCTGGCGGAGCTGGTCGTTCTTTTCGTCGAGCACCTGCTTCTTCCTGTCCAGCAGACTCTTCAGCGTATCGATCGATTCGATCGACCTGGTGCTGCGGACCGTCCGGTAGTAACGGATGAACTGCTCGTAGAGGGTGTTCACGACGTATGCTGAGAGCTCAGGGTTCTCGGAGAGGTACTCTATCTGGACATAGTCGGTCCGCTGCAGCCGGTATACGCTCAGGTTGGAGATGAGATCTTTGTAATCGTAATGGTACATGTCCAGCAACTCGAGGAGGCGCCGGTCTTCGGGCCGGTAGGAGTTGAGGGGGCTCATGTCCTCGAGGCTGTTGGCGAACACCCGGATGGCCTCCGATTTATCGATCGACTGATAGAGCGCTGACTTGCGGTCCTTCTCCGACACGTATCGGAACGGAGTGGGACTTTGGAGGTCATGGAGGATAAGGGTATAGGACAACAGGCCGATAACTGTCGGGGATTCGGCAGTGATCATGACGTTGTTGAAATTGATGTCAGCCTCGTTATAACCGGTATTATCGTTGGTCGGGTTCATCCGGATCTCCTCGCTCTGGGTGAAGCCGGTGGACATCTGAGCGAATGCCTTGTATTTTCTTTGCTGGTTGCGGGTGAAGAAAAATGCTATTGTCGCTGCGATCAGGGCTGCCCCAAGAATGATCCACTTCTTCTTCATCAAGACCCTGAACAAATAAATGAAATCCATTGGTCCTTTTTAGTTAAGAATACGCGTTACAATGGCTTCAAATAGGTAATATATTAGATATTATTGCACTATATAAGGGATACGGAATTATCCCCAGGGGGAAGGTTGTGCGGGTGTAAATATAATATGCTCCCGGAATTAATGCAAGTATTTAGCCGAATTGGAGGTGATGTTATTATTTTTTGGCCGATTGTCAAAAACAGTATCTTTATGCCCTGTCCTTTTTGATCCAATTTTCCCCCGCAAAGATCATTTCCGGTAAATCCATCCATGAAGGGCCGGTGATTCGTCCCCCACGCTTCATTGTCAATTCTTCTATTCTATAATCATGTGTATGAAAAAAATTTACCTGTTAACCACCGGGATTTGCCTGTCAGCGACCCTTTGGGCGCAATCTCCGGGCGGCATCAGTACCGGACTTTCTTTATGGCTAAAGGCTGATGCGGCCCCGACGCTAAATCTCACGGGTTCCAATGTCAATTCCTGGACCTATTTCAACAATGGGGCCAATTCCTTCAGTTTCACGGGCGGGACGCAGGCAGCGGTTGTGCCCAACGCTATCAACGGTTTGCCGACCGTCAGTTTCGGGGGCAACACGGAAATGGACGGGCCGACGGGCGCCAGCGCGCCTTTGGCCGCGGGGAGCGTCGCTTACAGCGTGTTCGCGGTATGGAATTCCAGCTCCGCGGGCGTCGGCGGCAACACGCAGCGGATCTGGGGGCAGTGGGGCGGCCAGGGCGATGGGAACGGCGGGAACGGCACCACCCTGTGGCTGTTCCAGGGGAACTGGGGCGATCAGCCCGAGATCAGCCCCTTCACGACGGGCGAAGGCCGGACCTACCCGGCCAACGGATACATGATCTCGCAAATGAACCTGCTCAATCAGAATACGAGCGACCTGCAGCTGATCGATCAGAACAATTTATCGGGCGCTGCGACCGTGCTCAGCACGGACCCGAGCAATAATGCGACCACGACGAGGGCGTTCCTTTCGACCGCCGTCAACTCGTTGGGATACCGGGCGAACGGCGGCAGCCCCAGCGAATTTTTCAGCGGGAATCTTGCGGAGCTGATCGTCTATACCAACCCGGTCGACAACACATCTCCCAGTTCCAATGCGAGGAACCAGATCTTTTCCTATCTCGCCATGAAATACGGCATCCCGACGGGTACCAGCCTGTTGTCCTCCACCGGTGCTGTGGTGTGGGACGCGGCGGGAAATGCAACTTATAACAACTCGGTGATCGCATTGGGCGTCGACAACGGTTCCGGGCTGAACGTGCAATCCACGAATGTGGCGGGCGCGGCCGGGGTTTCTGGCGCGGGCAACCTGCTGCTTTCCGCATACGATCCACTGGTCACCAACGGCCTTTTCATCGCAGTGGGCAACGACAACGGCTCGCTGACCGAGAGCACGTCCAACATCCCCGTTGCGGCGGCGGGATCATCCCGGTTGCAGCGGAACTGGTTCGTGCAGAATACCGGACCGGCCGGCCGTGTCAATGTCGGTTTCGATTTTACGGGCGTTCCGATCACCGGAGCGATCGGTACGACATCCGATTTCCGGTTGATGGTGAATAGCGCGGGCAATACCAGTTTCCCGGACGCAACGACGGAGCTCTATACCCCTTCCAGTTTTACCGGCAACGTCGCGAATTTCACGGCCGTAACACTGTCGAACGGAAGCGTCTTCGCGATCATTTCCAACGCAAGCGGCGCCACGCCATTGCCCGTCAATTTCATTTCCTTCACGGCGCAGGGTAACGGATCGGATGTCGACCTCAACTGGTCGGTCGGGGACAACGAGCAGGCCAGCAATTATGAGATCGACCGTTCCGCGGACGGTGCGCATTTCGAAAAGATCGCCGTTGTGCCCAATGTGGCCGGCCAGACCGATTACGGTTATGTGGACGCCACCGCAGGAACGGGCACGCATTACTACCGGGTGCTGGAGACGGACCTGAACGGGCAATCCATTTACAGCAAGGTCGTATCGGCGACGCTGGGTGAGGGTGAATTCTCGATCAACGTATTGAACAACCCTGCGCAAGGCAGGACGGAAGCCGAGCTGCAGATCAACGCCGTCAGCGCGGGCAAAGCGTTCGTGGAACTGTGGTCGGTGGGCGGCGCGCGGATCAGCCTGCTGGAGCAGGCGCTTGGTACGGGCCCGAACACGATCAGCGTTCCGATGACAGGGCTTCAGGCCGGGACCTATGTCATCAAAGTGACGGTAGGTACGGTGACAAAAGTCGTGCAACTCGTGAAGCTGTAAAAGATCACGCGGGGGTTTGGACCCGCCGCGCTTTTTCCCAGGCGGCCGCCTGTCTTCCGCGGAGAAACCGGAAAAAGCCCTGAACGACGGACACATTCATAAAAACAAAATAGGAGCCGAGCTTTACCAGCCGGCTCTTTTTTTTGAGCGTTGGGAAAAGGGTTGCCAGGACCGCCATCGCGTAGAATGATGCCTGCCCGGCAAGCAGGATACCGTAGGCCAGGCGGCCGGTGCCGGCGAAAAGGATGAGGTTCGCCAGAAAGGCGACCATCAGGCAAAGCGGACTAAGCGCCCAGCGAAGCACGCGGTGCGATATGTAGAGATAGGACAGGCGGGGATGACGCCAGAAGGCGAGCAGGGGCGTGAGCTGCGCGATGGCCTGGAAGCCCCCGGCGGCGATGCGGACCTTTCGCTTGTGCTCGTCCGCCATCGAAAAGGATGGCAGCTCCATGGCATAGGCCCCGGGCTCGTACTTCACCCGGAAGCCTTTTTCCGCGACGTTGAGGGAAAGTACGAAATCATCCAGGATGATATGGTGAGGGAGCGCCTCGTACAGGCTGGCGCGAAGGGAAAAAAGTTCGCCCGCGGCGCCGACCACCGAGTAAAAAGCCGAGTCCTCGCGTTTCAGGAAAGACTCATATTTCCAGTACAGGCCTTCCCCTTCGCCGACCTCGCGGGCATGCGGTGTGGTGGAAAGGACCTTCTTTTCGCCGGCTACGCCGCCAACGCGAGGGTCGAGGTAGTGCCGGGCGATCCGGCGCGTGGCTTCCCGGTTGAGGATCGTGTTGGCGTCGCTGAAGACGAGGATGCCGTGCCGGGCTGCCCGGACTGCCCGGTTGATAGCCGCCGATTTACCTTTCCGTTCCGGCTCATGAAGCGCGCGGATGCCGGGGAAGCCGGCTGCGATCGCGGCGGTAGCGTCCGTGGAACCATCGGTGATAAAGATGAACTCCAGTTTGCCGGCGGGGTAGTCCTGTTCCAATGAATTGAGGATCTTTTCGCGGATGCAGTCCTGTTCGTTGAAGGCGGCCACGATAAAGGAGACGGCGGGCCAGTCTTCGGGATGCGCGGGAGCGGGCGGCGGGGACGGGCGGCGCAGGCGATTCCAAACATAGACCGGGACAGCGTAACCTATATAGTTATATATCACGAATAAGCAGCTAATAATCAAGGCCAGAAGCCATAGGTGCATATAGGAAAATTTGATTAATTTTAGAGCAAATCCGGGTTAAAGTTATGGCCTCATTTTTTGAGTACCTTTTTTATTTCCTGTTCTTCTACTTTGCCATAACGGTATTTTATCTGTTCAGCTTGTCCTTTTCCGGCCTGCTTTTTTCGCGGCGGCTGGCCAGGTCCACGCCGGCGCCGGGCGGCCCGGGTACTCCCGGTCAGCGACGGATCGCCATACTCGTGCCGGCCTATAAGGAGGACCGGATCATCCTGTCCACGGCCGCCAGTCACCTGGCGCTGGACTACCCCCGGGACATGTTCGACGTGTACATCCTGGCCGATTCCTTTACGGCGGAGACCCTCGGGGCACTGGGCGGGATGCCGGTGGAAGTCCTGGTGATGAAATTCGAAAAAAGCACCAAGAGCAAGTCGTTGAACAGCGCGCTTGAGCGCATCCGAAAGCCGTACGACATCGTCGTGATCAGCGACGCCGACAATGTGCTCGCGCGGGATTTTCTGAAGAAGGCGGAGGCCAGTTTTCTGGCCGGAGAGCGGGTCGTGCAGGGCCGGCGGGTCGCCAAGAACATGGATACGCCGTTTGCCGTGCTGGATGCGTGCAGCGAAGCCATCAACAACCATATTTTCCGCAAAGGTCCGAATGCGCTCGGGCTGTCCGCGCCGCTGATCGGGTCCGGCATGGCCTTCGACTCTTCGGTCATCCGCGAACTGCTGAAGGGGATCGACTCTGTCGTTGAAGACAAAGTGCTGCAACTGAGGATCGTGCAGCGGGGTCTCTTTATCCGCTACCGGGAAGACGCATTGGTCTTCGATGAAAAGGTGGACTCGCCGCACGCTTTCCGGCAGCAGCGCAAACGCTGGGTCTCGGGGCAGTTCATCAACCTCAGGGAATCCCTCCCTTCCGCTGTCCGCGAGTTGTTGCGCGGCAATGTCAGCTATTTCAATTTCGGGGTGGTCAACAACCTCGTGTTGCCCCGTGCCTTTCTTTTCGTGCTGCTGCCGGCACTGGTCGTCGCGGGATTTTTTGTTTCTCCCGGTTGGGGGATCGCGGCCGCCTGCGTCCTCGCGGCCTATGTCGCCGCGCTGGTCGTTGCGGTGCCACGCGTCCTGGTCAACAGGAACCTCCTGATGGCCTTGCTGAAACTGCCCAGGGCGATCCTCGTCATGGCCGGGGCCTTGCTGCATGTGAAAAAATCGCATAAGGTCTTTATCCATACCGTTCATACCAAGACAGAGATCAGCAACTCCTTATTTAAAGAAAATGGAAAGTAGCCCCTTAGTCTCCATTATCACGGTGAATTATAACAGTGTCGGGGTGACGGTGGAATTGCTGAAGTCGATCCGGCGTCTGAGCTATCCCGCGCTTGAGGTGATCGTGGTGGACAATGCTTCGCGGGAAGACCCGACCGCGCAATTGCGCGCGGCCGATCCGGCGACGCGGGTGATCCTCAGTCCGCGGAACCTCGGCTTCTCGGGCGGCAATAACCTGGGGATCAGGGCGGCGGCCGGTGAATACTATTTCCTGGTCAATAACGACACGGAACTGACGGATGGTTCGATCGAAGCATTGCTCGACATTTTCCGGCGGCATCATGACGCGGGCATGGCCTGTCCGAAATTTCACTTCTTCTATCACCCGGAGATCATCGAATACGCGGGTTACCACCCGCTGAACGTTTTCAAGGGCAGCTGCACGATGGTGGGGAACAAGGAAAAGGACGATGGCCAGTACGATGCGGAAACGACCACTCCTTTTGCGCATGGCGGCGCCATGATGGTCCCCGCGGCGGTGGTCCGCGAAGTGGGGGATATGCCCGAATGCTATTTCCTGTACTACGAAGAACTCGACTGGAGCGAGCAGATCAGGCGGAAGGGGTATAAAATATACTACCAGCCGCGGGCGTTGATCTACCATAAGGAATCGAAGTCGGTGGGGAAGAAGAGCCTGGTCAAAACCTATTACCATTGCAGGAACAGGATCCTCTTTATGCGCCGGAACGTCGGACCTGCTGCGCTCGCCGTCTTCACCCTTTATTTTACCTTATTCAGCATACCCAAGAACAGTGCCGGCTTCCTGGTGCGCCGGGAATGGGATCATTTCAGGGCGTTCTGGCGCGGGATCTTCTGGAACCTTTCGCATTACCGGATAAAAAACTGACCGATTTGAAAAACAAACTATTCTCGTCTTACTGGTTGCGATCGGGTTTTTACAGCATCATGCAGCGGCTTTCCATCACCTTGTTCGGGCTGGTCAGTTATATGTTGCTGGCGAGGTGGGGATTGCCGCCGTCCGATATGGGCGTGTATGCGATCTTCCTGATCGTGATCACCAACTTCGAGCTGGCGAAGAGCGCATTGCTCAAAAATGCGCATGTCAAATTCATGAGCATGAATGAGGATGGGGGGGAGAAGACGCGGATCGCCAGCTCGTCGCTTCTCATCAACGGGTCCATCACGTTGCTGTTCATCGTGCTGATATTATTGTTTGGCGGGCTGCTCGCGCGGCTGCTGCATACGGGGCCGGCGCTGGCGGTGATGTTGCGCTGGTACATCCCGGGACTGGTCGCCATGGTGATCTTTTCGCATCTCGAGGCGACCCAGCAGGGCCACCTGGATTTCAAGGGCGGTTTTGCCGGTTATTTCGCACGGCAGGTCACCTTTTTCGCGCTGATCCTGGTGCAAATGCTCACCAGGCATGAGCTCCGCGTCACGGATGTTGCGCTGTTCCTGTCGGTGAGCGTGATCGCGGGAACGATCGTGCTGTATGCGTACACGCGAAAATACCTGCATCACCGCTGGGATTATCATGGCCGCTGGACAAAACGGTTGCTGGGTTTCGGCGGGTATATCTTCGGCTCGGGCGTGATGTCGAATATCTACCAGAGCCTGGATCAGATCATGACCGCCGCGCTGCTTCAAAGCAATGTCGCGGTGGCGGAGTATAATGCGGCCGCCCGGATCAACCAGTTCATCGATACGCCTTCCTATGCCGCGGCTGAAGTGCTTTTCCCCAAGGCCGCGCAGGCGTCGGAGCGCGAAGGGAAGGAGAAGGTGCGGTATTTATTCGAACGCATGGTCGCTGCGTTGTTGTGTTTTACGATCCCGACGGCGATCGTTATCAGTCTGGTTCCGCGGCTGGTGCTGCGGCTGATCTCGGGGCCGGCCTATCTTGTCGCGGCCCCGATCCTGCAACTTTATATGATCAGCGGGATCCTGCGGCCAGCGCAAAACCAGGCGGCCAACCTGCTCAATTCGATCGGCAAGCCGGGGCTGGCGTTCTGGATGAATACCGCGTACCTCGTCGTGAATCTTGGGACCAGCTATGTGTGTCTCATGACGATCGGGTTCTATGGCGCGGCGGTAGGCTCGATCATCACCTTCTCGCTGGGCGCGGTGGCCTGGACTTTTGTGATGAAGAAGCAGATCGGATTTCGGTTGGGCGGGGTGTGGCGGTATATGTGGGAATATGGGAGAATAGGATATGGGTTCGCTACGCGGTTGTTCGCGAAATAGGGCTGGCGGTGGCGGAATGGCCCCTACTTCTTCATCAATTTCGAGCGGAAAACGCTTTTGGAGATCTCCCGCATCGCGGCGGAGGCCGCTTTGAATTCCTGCCAGAGGGTGCGCGGTGGAAAAAAGTCATCGCCCCAACCGAGTTGCCATTTCCCCGAAAAATACTTCCGGATCTCCGGGTCCTCGGGTTCCACGACATACTTAAAGTCGGATTCCCATTCGATGCGGATCGTGATGAGATTGGGATGCGTCCGCTCGACCACCTTGAAACCGATCGAGTGTGTCGGGAGATAGTCCTGGATCAGTTCCCCCATATCGTATCCATAGGTAAAGCCGAGCTTTTTCTTATCGACGAGATATAGCGTGTCGCGGTGTTCGTGCAGGATCCATTTGTGCGACTCGCGCGGAAAGAGATATTCCCCCAGCAGCGAAGGGGTTTCGATGTAGCCCCTCTTGGCTACGCGGAATTGTTCGGAAAGGAATTTTACCGGGTTTCCGACGTGCTCCAGCACCTGGCAGCAGATCACATAGTCGAATTCCTTGTCTTTAAAAGGAAGGTTCTCCCCGTCGGCCTGCATAAAGGTCTGTTTCTTCAGGACCTTGATGTCTCCGCTCCGGTGATAGTTGGTGTCGGTGAATTTGTCCACGACGACGTTGGACCTGGGGTTCGGGTTGTGTCCGCCGCCCACTTCCAATACTCTCTCGGACCGGCCGATATTCAGATCAAAACGACTTTTGGGATTTCTAAGCTTCATAACGTTGTCGTAGGAGTTAACCTTTATTCAAGGAGCCGGAAAAATAGTATCTTTTTTTTATTTATGCAAAACCAAAATGGCGAGAGCGGTTTATGTCGTTTTGAGATCGGGCCGACCCGCTGCGGGTGTTGGCGGCGTGGGCGGAGGCGATGCGTGCGGAGGCAGGTGGGCGTCCGCAGGCGGGTGTTCGCAGGCGAGCGCGCGCAGGCGAGCGTGAGCGGGCAAGCGTCCACAGGGGAGGCGTTCGAGGCAGGCGTCCGCGGGCGATGCGTGCCCGGCGTGGCGTTGTGAAATATAAATAGGTCGAAATCGACCCAATTAAGTATTAGACATGCTGCCCGCGCTCCCGGGGAATTTCGCGGTTGCGCCGGGGAATATATATCTGCGCCGTGGATTTCGTGGCTGCGTCGTGTATTTAGCGGCTACGCTGTGGATTTAGCGGCTACGCTGTGGATTTCGGGCCTTTGCCGCGGATACCGTGGCACCCCGCGGTATATCGCGAAATATAATTAACGCGAATTCGCACCATTTAATCATCAGAGCACACCGCCCATCGTAATTAACCGATCCAAACCCGACCGTAGTTTATGCAAAAAAACGAGTAAAACTGATCAGGGTCTTTTGACGAAAAATTGCATTCTTTGTCTCACTGGACCCTAGCCCTATCCGTACACTGATATCCAAAATCCGGGGAGTTTATCCTTCTCCCGATGAAAACTAAGAGCTATGAAAAACTTTTACGAGGACACTTGTAAAAAATCCGTACTGCTGTTGATGTTTGCCGGGGCTATCCTTTCTCACGCGACTGCTCAGCAGATTGTTACCTACGACACGACCTTCGCCGGCTGGAACGCCGTCGTCACGATGGACAAGGCGCTTACCGGCACCGACTCCGCGGCGGGCATCGTTTTCTTTCCCGGCATCGGGGAAGAAACGACGGACAGTTCGAAGATCGTCGTGAACGGGCCTCACTATCTCATACGAAACGGTATCTGGGACGGCAGCGTGCCGCTGGGCAACGGCGTGCACCACCCGTTTATCATCTCGCTGCAACCGCCGGCGTCGGGTTATTCCGCGTCGGTGGTCAAACCGAAGATCGACGCGATCCTCGCCCGCTACCGGATCAAGCGCAACAGTTTCTATCTGACCGGTCTGAGCATGGGCGGCTGGTATGCGAACGAATTTGTCTGCTACGAACCCACGCCGGGCGACGACAGTTACGGGCGGCTGGTGCGGGCGCTCGTCGTGCTGGAGGGAGTGGAGCCTGCGGACAGCACCATCGTTTACAATAGTCTTTCGTATCCGCGTAAAATGGGCCATTATGCGAAGGCCTGCGGCGGACGGGAACTGTGGGTGGAAGGAAGCAACGACTGGCGCGACATGCTGGCCGGCGCGCAGAACATGTGCGACTCCGTTCCTAATTCCGCGTCTTATTTTATGGTGACCTATGGCGGCGGCGCGCATTGCTGCTGGAATACGGAATACAATCCTTCCACAACATGGACGATACCGACCAACTCCAATATCAGCCAGGTCTGGGGTACGCCGCAGCCGATGAACGTCTGGCAATGGTTGCTGCGGCAGGGCGATACGTCGATGCCTGCCTATGCGACCCCTGTTCCGGGGCCGCCGACAGTGAGTGCCGGCAATGCCCAGACCATTCAACTGCCTGTCAGCAGCCTGACGCTGACCGGTTCGGCTTCCGGCGTGGCCGGCGCTACGATCAGCAGCGTGGCCTGGACCGAGCTCAGCGGGCCCGCTACCGCAACATTTGCAGCTCCGTCGAACCTGACGTCCGGCGTGAGCGGGCTGACGACGGCAGGGACCTATGTCTTTCAACTCAAGGCAACCGATAATAACGGCCTCAACGCCACGGCGACCGTGACGATCACCGTCAACGCGGCCTATGTAGGCCCGACGGTGAATGCGGGAGCCGCACAGGCTATCCAATTGCCGGTCAGTTCCGCGACGGTGACGGGCACGGCGAGCGGGAACGGCGGCGCAACGATCAGCAGCGTGGCGTGGACCCAGCTTAGCGGGCCGGCAACGGCTGTGATAGCCGCGGCCCCCAGCCTCACCACGAGTATCTCCGGGATGACGGTTGCCGGAAATTATGTTTTTCAGCTGAAGGCTACCGACAACCACGGGCTCAGCGCGACGGCTACGGTAGCCATTACCGTGAGTGCAGCCTACGTGGCACCTTCCGTCAGCGCGGGGAGCGCGCAAACCATCCAGCTGCCGGTTTCCGCGGCGACGCTGACAGGTACGGCCAGCGGAAATGGCGGCGCGACCATCGGCAGCACGATTTGGACGGAAGTAAGCGGACCGGCGAGCGCGACGATCGCAGCCGCCGGAAGTCTTTCGACGGGCATCAGCGGGCTCGCGACGGCGGGGACTTATGTCTTTCAGCTGAAAGCAACGGACAGCCATGGCCTGAGCGCGACGTCTACCGTTACCGTATCGGTGGAAGCGGCGGCTCCGCCCCCCAATGTTCCGCCCACGGTAGCCGCGGGCAGCGCGCAGACCATCCAGTTGCCGGTCAGCTCCACAACCCTGACTGGCACGGCGAGCGGCAACGGCGGCGCGACCATCAGCAGCACCGCCTGGACCCGGTTGAGCGGACCGGCGACGGCCGCGATCGCCGCGGCAGGCAGCCTCAGTACCGGCGTGAGCGGGCTGGTAACGGCGGGGACCTATGTATTTCAATTGCAGGCGACAGATAATAACGGGCTCAGTGCGACCGCCACCGTGGCCGTGACCGTACAGGCCGCCGCGCCACCCGTCAATGTACCGCCGACGGTCAGCGCCGGCGCCGACCAGACGATACAGCTTCCGTCGGGTTCCGCGACGCTGAACGGTACTGCGAGCGGCAATGGAGGCGCAACCATCAGCGGTACGGCCTGGACCGAGGTCAGCGGACCCGCTACGGCAGTGATC
>DATNBP010000010.1:0-13662 GCA_035572015.1 Puia sp.
TATTGCCGGAGCCATCCAGGGGGTCAAACAGACATATATACTTGGAGTTGTTGCTCACCTCATCATTGAATACGACAAAATCGTCCAGCTCCTCGCTGCCGATGCCGGCGCAACTGATGCCGTGCCGCAAAACGCCCATCAGCTGATTGTTGGCGAATACATCCAGCTTCTTGACGTCCTCACCCTGGACATTCACGGCGCCTGCATCGCCGAGGATGTCGACGAGCCCTGCTTTATTGACTTCCACATTGACCCTTTTGGCGGCGAGTCCGATATCCCGGAGCAGGTTACTCAATTCACCGGTTGCATTGGGGAAATTCCTGAGTTGCTGGAGCGTAAATTCATCGAGCGTTAATACTTTCCGGTTGATCATCATAAGGACATCCTCTTTGACCACAAAAGTAAGGGGCCAGGCCGAGATTTAGCGCCTTTTAGCAAATTTGACCGGCGGATTCGCGACAACGATCCCGGTCCATTATATTTGCGCCATGAAGATTTTCAAGTTCGGCGGCGCGAGCGTCAATAGCGTCGAGCGGATCCAGCGACTTCCGGCCATCCTCCGTTCCCATTCCGGTGAGCCGCTGCTGGTGGTCGTTTCAGCGATGGGGAAAACCACGAACGCCCTCGAGAAAGTCGCCGAAGCCTTTTACGCAGGAAACCGGAACGAGGCCCTTCGCCTCTTCAGCCAGATCAGGGACGGTCACCTGACTACGGCAAAATACCTGCTGGTACAGAATTTTCTTCCGGCCGCCGCTCAACTGAAAGATTTTTTTACCGAGATCGAGTGGCTCCTGCATGACAAGCCGGTGCGGGACTTCGATTATTATTACGACCAGATCGTCTGCGTGGGTGAACTGTTGTCCACCAGCATCGTGAGCGCCTACCTCGCCGAATCCGGGATCGGCAACCAGTGGATCGACGTTCGGGACATCGTCCGTACCGACGCCAACTTCCGTGACGCCGCCATCGACTGGGATTATTCGGCTCAACAGGTCCGCAGCCAGGTATTGCCGCTTTTCGAAACGGAGAAAATGGTCGTAACGCAGGGGTTTATCGGCGCCACTGCTGAAAACGAAAGTACTACCCTCGGCCGCGAAGGCAGCGATTATACCGCTGCCGTTTTTGCCGCCATGACCGGCGCCGAAAGCCTCACGATCTGGAAGGATGTCGAGGGCGTCATGAACGCGGACCCGAAACAATTCCCGGATGCCGTCATCCTTCGGGAGCTGAACTACGATGAGGTCATCGAAATGGCCTATTACGGCGCCCAGGTCATCCATCCGAAGACGATAAAACCGCTGCAGAACAACGAAATCCCGCTCCTGGTAAAATGCTTCCTCGACCCGTCCCTTCCCGGCACCGAGATCCATACGCAGTCCCTGCGGGGCCTACCGCCGATCATCGTGCTGAAGCAGGGCCAGGTGTTGCTCCACCTTCATTCCAAAGATTTTTCCTTTGTCGGGGAAACCGGCGCCGAGCGGCTCTACCACCTCTGCGGGCGTATCCGCGTTAAGCCGAACCTCATACAGACCGGCGCCGTCAGCCTCCAGGTCTGCCTGGACGACCGGACAGACAAGATCGAAAGGCTCGCGCTGGAAGCGGCTGCATTCTTCGATGTACAGGTCGAGCGGGAGTTGACGCTGCTGACGATCAGGCACTATAATGCGGAAATTTTATCCAAACTGACCGGGGGGAGGACGGAAGTATTGAGGCAACAGACGAGGGAAACGGTGCAGGTGTTGATGAGATAGGCGGACCCTGCCGGTCCCCTAATCCCCCACCATTACGGTCTGCTTCAGCTTCATCGCTACATGATTCCCGAGATGGGTCGCCGGCTCCCACCGCGGCATACCCATAAACGCATCCTCGATCTTCTCATTCATCACATCGTTCCCGCCCCGGATCGCTTTGGCATAAACCGGTTTACCGGTCGAGTCGATGACGTATTCCACCATGACGAAGGCTTTGGACTGGCCCGCAAGGTCGCGGACGCTTTCTTTGCTAAGCCGGTTGAGAAATACCTGGAACGCAACGTTTCCGCCGGGGAATTCGGGTAGCTTGTCGACCGAGGTGGCCAGTTGGTTGTCCGGAATAGGATCGACCCGCTCCGGCCGCATATGGACCGGTCTCTTCCGCACGGAAGCCGCAGTCACCGGCTCGAGATTGGGCACCCTTACCAGCGCCTCGGCCGGCGCCGATTCGTCGGTCACGTATTCGCCTTTCCCGTTGACCATCACAAATGGAACTTCCCGATACTTCTCGAAGTAGTTGAACGCGGTCCGCATTGTCCTGACAAAGGGCAGGTATTCGGAGAAATTCTGCAGGTATTTATTGAGATAATCCACGCTCCGCGGATTATTGAAATTCACCGGGAAGATATGCACGGGGATGAAGTCTTCCCCCAGGTCCTTGGCATGAAGCGCCAGCAAATACAGCTCTTCGATCTGACCGTCGGTGATCGGTATGCAGCCCGTCGTCACACAACTGCCGTGGATATAGATGTCGCCCCCCGGCTGGACCGAATCGCTCAGCATATGGTCCGACGCGTTGGGATAGTTGAGCCCCAGAGACAAGTGATATTCGCTCCTGGGATTGAATTCGTTGATGTAATAGAAGCCCTCGGGAACCTGGTAATCGCCCGCCATCCGTTTGGGGCCCAGGGTCCCGGCCATCGCGCAAATCTTGTAGGTCTTGAAAAGGCGGAATCTTTCTTCTTTATTATTCTTCACCCAAACCTCCAGCTCACTGTCATATTTGAAGGAGCGGATATAGACGTACCGCGCCGGCCAGACCAGCCCTTTTTCCCGAAATTGCTTCATCATCGTATCTTCCTTCCTGTTCATCAGGTCGAGGACCCGCGGAATGGATCGCTGATAATCGATAAAGTGGAGCGATGGCGCGGCGGTCTGGGCCGAAACGGCGCCCGCGGACAGGATACCCGCGAGCACGAAAAGGATCAAAGGCCGGAATGTGTTGTTGGAAGGCATAGCCAGGGTTAACACTAAGAAACAAAAAACCTGCCATTTTTCAAATGGCAGGCCCCTTTTTCCGGTTAATTATAACGTATTTTTAGTGATCCGGCAGCTATTCTCAGAGATTTCCACGGGCGGATTGTTCCCGCTCGATGGCCTCGAAAAGCGCCTTGAAATTTCCCTTTCCAAAGCTCTGCGCCCCTTTCCGCTGGATGATCTCGAAAAACAGGGTAGGCCGGTCTTCCACCGGCTTTGTAAAGATCTGCAACAGGTAGCCTTCATCGTCGCGGTCCACCAGGATACCGAGCGCTTCCAGCGGTCCGAGGTCCTCATCGATGTGCCCGACCCGGTCAACCAGGTCCCTGTAATAGCTCGACGGCACCTGCAGAAATTCGACGCCCCTGTCCCTGAGTTGTGTAACCGTCTCCACGATATTGGCCGTCGCAAGCGCCACATGCTGTACGCCTTCCCCCTGGTAAAATTCAAGGTATTCTTCCACCTGCGATTTCTTCTTGCCTTCCGCGGGTTCGTTGATCGGGAATTTGACAAACCCGTTGCCATTGCTCATCACTTTACTCATCAGGGCGGAGTATTCGGTGGAGATGTCATTGTCATCGAAGGACAGGATATTGCGGAAGCCCATCACGTCTTCATAAAACCTCACCCAGGGATCCATCCGGTTCCAGCCTACATTTCCCACGCAATGGTCGACATATAACAACCCGGTGGAAGGCGGGTTGTATTCCGGCTTCCAATCCCGGAAGCCCGGCAGGAATACGCCGGAATACGTCTTCCTTTCCACGAAAAGATGGATGGTGTCCCCGTAGGTATGGATGCCGCTGATGGTGACTTCGCCCGATTTGTCGGTCAGGGTAACAGGTTCCATGTAGCTTTTGCCGCCCCTGGCCGTCGTCTCTTTCCAGGCGGCTGCGGCGTCGTCGACGCGGAGCGCCAGCGCCTTTACGCCATCCCCGTGCAGATGCACGTGTGCGGCTACGGGATGGTCCGGCCGGAGGGCGGTCGTGAACACAAAAGTCAGCTTATGTTGCCTGACGACATAACTGACCGTTTCCCGGTTTCCCGTTTCAGGACCGGAATAAGCCAGCGGTTGGAACCCGAATGCGGATCTGTAAAAATGAGCGGCCTGTTTGGCGTTGCCGACATAGAACTCCACGTAGTCAGTGCCCTGCAGCGGCAAAAAATCTTTATCGGCGGCATGTTGCTTACGCCTATCGGAAGCAGCAGCATTTGGCATATCGATATATTTTGAAGTTAAAAAAAAGAAGCAAGAGAGGCGAAAGAATTACGGCCCCGGTATACATTAAGCCGATGCCGCTGCCCGGGCCAGCGCCTTTTGGAAGATGAAGCGTTGCAACCGCTTGTCGTCGAAAATTTTATGAGAGTAATCCGGACGCATAATCGAGAAATAAAGGTAGCCAATATTTTTAAAAAGTCCAATCGAAAACGTCTATCTTCGGCCAAACAAACGGATATGCTAAAAGCGGGCATCTTAGGCGGGGGTCAATTGGGTCGCATGTTATTGCAGGCTGCCGCCAACTACCCCGTCGAGACCTGGCTGATGGAAGATGATGAGAACTGTCCCGCGGCGCACCTTTGCCACCATTTTGTAAAAGGCGATATCCGCAATTTCGATGACGTCTACCGGTTTGGAAAGAATGTCAGCGCCCTCACCATCGAGATCGAATCGGTCAATGTGGACGCCCTGGAGAAACTGGAAGCCGAAGGCGTCAAGATATATCCCCGCCCGTCCGCCTTACGCACGATCAAGAACAAGGTCACCCAAAAACAATTTTACGCGGAACACGGCATTCCGACGGCGGAATTCCACGTCACCGCCAACCTTGCCGCGCTCCGTGAACGCGCCGATTTCCTTCCGGCGGTTCATAAGATCGGGACCGGCGGCTATGACGGCCGCGGCGTCCGGTTGCTGCAGGGGAAAGAAGACCTCGACAAAGGATTCGACGCCCCTGCGGTGCTCGAAAAGATGATCAAAATCGACAAGGAGATAGCGCAGATCATCGCCGTGAACGAAAAGGGTGAGACGGCGCTATACCCACCGGTCGACATGGTCTTCGACAACCGGCTGAACCTGCTGGACTACCAGATCTGCCCTGCCGACCTGCCGCAAAATGCGCTTTGGAAAATTGAGGCGATTTCGCTGCGGGTGGTAAAGGAACTCAAAAGCCCGGGTCTCTTTGCGGTGGAGTTGTTCGTGACCCGCCAGGGCGACGTATTTGTAAACGAAACGGCTCCCCGGGTGCATAACAGCGGCCACCATACCATTGAAGCGAATTACAGCTCGCAGTTCGACATGCTGTGGCGCGTGATCCTCGGTTACCCGCTCGGAAATACCGACCTGATCATGCCCGGCGCCATCGTCAATCTCCTGGGCGCAGAAGGCGCCGAAGGGGAGGCGGAGTATGAAGGACTCGATGAGGTCCTGCAGATGGAGAACGTATTTGTTCATATCTACGGGAAATCGGCGACCAAGGCCGGGAGAAAGATGGGGCATGTCACGATCATCAGCCGCGAAAAACAGGACCTGGTCTACAAAGCGCACAAGATCCGGAATACGATAAAAGTGGTGAGTAAATAACGGCATATGGACAAAGCACTCGTTGGGATCATCATGGGCAGCGACAGCGATCTGGCAATCATGAAAGCCGCTGCCGATATGCTGGAAGAATTGGGTGTGCCGTTCGAACTAACCGTCGTTTCCGCGCACCGGACGCCGGCCCGGATGGTGGAGTATGCGACCCGGGCGGTCGGCCGCGGCTTGAAAGTACTGATCGCCGGCGCAGGAGGGGCGGCTCACCTGCCCGGCATGATCGCATCCCTGACGCCTCTTCCGGTGATCGGCGTCCCTGTAAAATCCTCCAATTCCATCGATGGCTGGGATTCCATTTTGTCCATCCTGCAAATGCCGGGCGGAGTGCCTGTCGCGACCATGGCACTCAACGGCGCAAAAAATGCCGGCATCCTTGCGGCGCAGATCGTCGGCACGTTCGATGCATCAACCAGCCTGCGGGTAGCCGAATTCAAAAAGAAACTGGAATCCGACGTGCTGGGCAAAGTCTCCGTACTGCGCGAGGAAGGCTGGCCAAACAACTTTGATCAGTAGGTTCTAGCCGGTCGCGGCTCCGCCGGGATCGGCTCGTTGCTCGGTTAGCCGGGACCGGGGCGGCTTTTTTTTGGAAAAATACCGTAAATTGTCGCTTCATTTTCAATTCTACTACTATGTTATCACGTCCTTTTTTTCGCCGGGTCCTGTTCCTTTCCGCAGTCAGTCTGCTCGCAGGCGCTTCGGCCGCCCTTGCACAGAACGATACCATCAGGGATCACCGCACCACGGAAGTATACAGCCCGGTCCCGCCCGTTGTTACCCCGGGCGCAACATGCGGTGCAGCGCCTTCAGATGCCATCAAGTTGTTTGACGGCAAAAATGAAGACGAATGGGTGAAGGTTTCCGATGGCTCTCCGGCCACCTGGGTCGTTCACGACGGTATCCTGACCGTCGATAAAAAGACGGGCAATATTCAAACAAAACGGACATTTACGAATTATCAGTTGCACCTCGAGTTCCGCATTCCCGCCGACATCACCGGTTCCGACCAGGCCCGCGGCAACAGCGGCCTCTTCCTCGCTTCGACCGGCAAAGGCGACGATGGCTACGAATTACAGATACTCGACAACTACAACAACAAAACCTACGTGAACGGTCAGGTCGGAAGTATCTATAAACAAAGTATTCCCCTCGCCAATCCTTCACGCAAGCCCGGTGAATGGTCGACCTACGACGTCGTCTGGACGGCGCCCACCTTCAAGACAGATGGCAGCCTGAACACGCCGGCACGGGTCACGGTCTTCCTTAACGGCGTTTTGGTGCAGAACAATTTCGAATTGAAAGGCGTTACCCGATATATCGGTCTGCCTTACTATAAGGCCCACGGCGCCTGCCCGATCAAACTCCAGGCCCACGGCGACAAGAGCGAACCGATCAGTTTCCGGAACATTTGGGTGCGGCCTTTATAAGCGCCGCACGATGTGCCAGCAACAGGTAGCGTGCACGCGGTGTCTATAAGCCGCCGTGGCCCCGCTCGATCGCTTCGAGCGCGCCCGCGAGATAGACGAGCGGCGCATTCCAGTTGATCGCGATCTCATTGGATGCATATGCCTGATCCTGGTCGGCATAGGACGTCTCCGGCTCCGAGTACGGGTAATGCTGATGGTCCTGCTGGCCCGGATTGGGACCGCCCGCCAGCAAACCCGGCACCGGCGCATCGATCCCGTCGGCCACGGAAGGCCTGTGGTGCGGACGTAGCGTCGAATGCGTGCCGACACCGGTAATAAAACAATACCCGGTCGCGTTCATCCCCAACAGATAATCCATATTCGCGAGTGCGGGACCGAGATATTTGTCATTCCCGGTCTGAAGCCAGGCATCTACCAGCAGGATGCCCTGGTTGGCCGCCACTGAATTGCTACCCCAAACAAAATCGCGCCGTGTTTCCCCCATGACCGTATGGAAGGCGTTCCGGCCGACGCCTTCCACATACCCGTCCGCCAGCTGCAGCAATCTGTCCCGGACAGGGCGAAGCGCTAGTTCCCAGGAAGCCGCCAAGGATTTTGAAAATCGCAATAGCGTGTAGTCGCCCATCATTTGAACATTCGACCAGGAAGGAAGGCTCATCGGATCGGCGAGCCGTTCCCGAACTACCTGGCCATACAGATCGCCTCCCGTGCTGACCAGCAGCTCCGCGGCAGCCCAGAACAACTCGTCATTGAAATGCCGGTCCCCGTACGCGCCGGTGCTGATGGCCGGAGCAAATGTCGTGTTGAGCCGATTCTGGTCGTAGGCGACGTCCGGGTGCTGCCGCGCCCATTTCCAGGCCGCTATGGCGGCGTGCAGGCAGGAATCGGAAAGTCCGGGCAGCCGCGCGCCGAAAGGTCGAAGCACCCGCGCCGCCTGAGCCATCACCGCCGCAAAATCCAGCGTCGCCGCTGTCCCTTTTTGCACTACGTATCGGGGCGTCCTGGTGAAATCCGGCATCACCATGCCATCAAAAACGGCATCGGTACACTTGTGATACACCCCGCCGTCCGAGGGGTCCTGCATCGTCAGCATCCAGCGGAGATTATACAAGGCCTCGTTCAGCAAATCCGGTACGCCTGGGATCGGCGGGATATGCGTATGCAGGGTGTCCCAGAACCCATGAAAGTCTTCATACGCATCCAGCAGGGTGCCCATCGTAATACCCGAATTCACGATATACTTGTTATAATCGCCTGCATCGAACCACCCTCCCGGTGTGGCAATCACGGTCCCCGCCGGTCGTGCGGCAGAGGCAGCCGAGGGGTGAACGAGCACCCGGTCGTCATTCCGCCCGCCGGCCCTGGCCCATTTGCCGGCATACCCTGGTGTCAGCGCCATCCCCGACCTGAGGTAATAGAAGCCTTTTAGCGCAACTTTCGCGACCGGATACAACATGTCGCCTCCGATCCGGAACGAGTGCGACCGGCCCAAGCCGGGAACGACCATGCTGTATACTCCCGCCCGGCTGAAGGCGCTGAAATCCGCAATTCTCGTATCCACCGAAGAATTGGTGGATGCCATCTGCGGCCCGAGCTTGCCGGCGAAGAGCGTATCGCCCTGATCCATCGAAACTATGTAGAATGCGGTATCCGGCCGAACGCCCGTGACCACGGCCAGTTTAGGCGCACGCGGATAAAAACCTACCTGGTTGATGTCGATCGCGGGCGGCGGGATCGCCGCCTCTCCCGCCTGGAGCGAAGTTCCCGTTTGCGCCGCGGCGGCCGGATTTCCTGCGGATCCCGGCCCGGAGGAGGTCCCCGCCGTCACCGGGCGGATCGTCGCCACCCATCCTCCTCCCGGCGCCAGATGTATGATAAGCTTGCTGTCGCGCGTTACCGCTGCCTCCTCCTTTTTGTAATCTGTACCGTCGCGGTCGGCGTTGATACCGTCGCGCATGATGCTGGCACGGTAGTCTCCGGTGGGGAGAAAGGAAAGGTCCAGCGTCAGGTCCCGCTCCGCCCAGTTGGTCATGGCGCCGACCCACCATTCGGCACCCTTCCGCCGCGCCATGACGACATATTGCCCGACCTTCCCGTCGAGCGGACGCGTCTCATCGAAAGCCGTCGGCACGCCGGCCATGAATTGAACGCTTTCGGGCTCCCGCCGGTAGGTCGTCGGATTGTCCGACAGCATGCTGAACGGCGCCTCGTACACGACATACATGGCGAGCTGGTGGCAGCGGGTACCCTGGCTCATCGGTTCGCTGAAAATAGGCCTGAAATTGGCCCTGTTGTAATTCTTCATCGCACCGGGCGTATAATCCAGCGGCCCGGCCAGCATCCGGATAAACGGGATCGTGACGTCGTATCCCGGAAAATCGTCGTTGGACCATTTTTCGTTTTCCATGCCGCGCACCCCTTCAAAATTGAGGACGTTGGGATAGGTGCGCTGCAGACCGGTTGGCTTATACGCGCCGTGGAAATCAAGCATCAGATGATTCGCAGCCGCCGTCCGCGCCGCGCGGTAGTAAAACCTGACCATCCGCTGATCGTCCCGGTTCATGAAGTCAACCTTGAATCCCTTGATGCCCATGGCGGAATAATGCTGCATCACTTCATCCATCTTCCGGTCGAGCGGCAGCATGCCCGCCCAAAGCCACACGCCGACATTGCGCCGGCGGCCGTAGTCGATGATCGCCTGCAGATCGATTGAGGGCACGATCTTCATCAGATCTCCGGGGTCGGACCATCCTTCGTCGAGAAGAATATAACCGAGATGGTTATCCGCCGCAAAGTCGATATAGTACTTGTAAGTCGCCGTATTGATCCCTGCCCGGAAATCCACTTTTGAAATATTCCAGTCATTCCACCAGTCCCACGCCACCTTCCCCGGCCGGATCCACGAGACGTCGCTCACCCTCGGGGGGGATGCAAGGCGATATACCATGTCGTTATTCGCAAGGTCCCGGTCTTCATCGCTGCAAACGACGACCCGCCAGGGAAAAGCGCGGGTGCCCGCCGTTACCGCAATATAGCCGGCGCGTCGTCTGACGAGGGATTGTAATTGGTTATAGCCCCCCTGGCTTTCCACCAGCGGATAGGGTGCGAACTTCCCCGTTAATCCTCCTTCGGCCGCCGAAGCTTTAGCGAAGGCGGCTCCTTCGGCGGAATCCGCCGCTGCGGTACCGGAACCATCGATCGCTCCGAGGAACATCCCCGGGTAGTCCTCCAGGTCGGCTTCCAGAATTGCGGCTTTCCGCCCCTCTCCGAGGTTGACCAGGACGGGTAGAAACGCCAGCGTGTCCTTTCTGAATGCGGACAACGGCATGGTCCGATAAAAGTTCTCAAACGAGGTCGTCCAGATATCGGGGCTCGGATCGTTCACATACGGCACCCAGGCCGTGTCATCCGCGGGAAAACGAAAATCTGCCCGTTCCGAACGGATCGTCAGCGAATCCCTGCGTTGGGTATACCAACGATATGCGGCGCCGTCGTCGTATGCGCGAAAGATCACGCCATAACGAGCCTTCGGAAATTGCAGGGTCAGCTGGGAATATCGGTCCCGGATACTGTCTTTTTTGTAATGCAATGCGGCAATCCATTCATCGCTGTTGTTGCGAACTGCTTTCAAGGGAACGGATCGGCCGTCCAACTCCTCTCCGTCGGCCAGTTCCATGTCCAGGGCCGAAGGCGCAAGCACCGGCTGCCCCCGGTGACTGACCGACCATTGCAGCCCTTCTGCGCCAACCGACACGGTGATCCGGGTGGCTCCCCCGGGCGACTCCAGGTCAAAATGCCTGCTATTGTCTTTTTGGGCCGCAAGCGTGGCCGGAAAACTCAGAAGGATCGATACGACGGCAATCGGAATTATACGCATATGGAGGCATTTTTTACAGGAAAAATAGCTTAGGACTGTTCAAAGTTAATGTTGGGGTTGAAAAAAATAATTTGTAATTTGGGAAAAGCGATTCCCTCATCAAAATCAGGCAATATGAAAAAAGTATCTCATATCCTTTCCCACAAAGGGAAGCGGATAACCTCCGTATCCCCGGATACCACCGTACTCGAAGCCTTGCGCATCATGGCGAACCAGAATATCGGTTCGGTGCTGGTCATGGAGGGGGAACAATACCGGGGCATCATGACCGAAAGGGACTATTCCCGGAAAGTGATCCTGCTGGGCAAGTCTTCCACCGACACACCGGTGGAAGAGATCATGTCCCGGGACTTCCCCGCCGTTTCCCCCAATGACTCGGTGGAATTCTGCATGCAACTAATGACCGAGAGGAATATCCGGTATCTGCCGGTATTCGACAACAACATGCTGTGCGGGATCATCAGCATCAGCGACGTGGTGCGCGAAACTATTCTCACCCACGAAGAAACGATCACCCATTTGAAAGATTATCTGCATTCCGGCATTTAATCGCCGAAATATCTATCGAACAACCTGGCCAGCCTGACCTGGTTCAACGGCTTGTGTTCAAACCCGGTTACCTCGGGGATCGCCAGGGTCCGCTCTTCATCGTCGGGATTCAGGGAAGTGGTCAGCATGATGAGCACGGTATCCGCTTTCCTGTCCTGCGGCAGGTTCCGGTAGAGCACAAGGAACTCCCATCCGTCCATAGCCGGCATATTTATATCCAGGAAGATCAGGTCCGGCCTGATATAGTCCTCCGCTTCTCCCCGGAGATAGTCCAGCGCCTCCTCTCCTCCTTGCGCGACCTGGATGCGCCGGGCACACCCTGCCTGTTCCAACGTCAGCTTGTTGAGAAAATTGGTGGGCTCATCGTCATCGATGAGGAGGATGCAATTCAGTCGTTTCATGGAGAAACCAAAAGTATAAATAGTCCGTCAGACGGGCAAGATTCACGAGCGATTAACCGAATTTGGGGCCGAAAAGCAGTAAATTTGGTAGCTACAAAAGGAATAATCCAGTATGGCCGAAACGCTTCAAAGGGATGAGATCATCGTAAGGGACATTGTTGACACGGCCCGGGTCCTTTTCAGGAAATCCGGGTTTAAGAAGACGACCATGGGCGACATCGCCCGCAGTCTTGGCAAAGCCAAAAGCTCGCTGTATTATTACTATCCCGGCAAAGAAGACATATTCGAAGCGGTGCTTCACGCGGAAATGGATGAGTTGCTGGTGCAAATCCGCCAGGCAATCCGCCAGGCCCGATCTTCCAAAGAGAAGCTGACCCTCTACTGCCGTTGCCGGCTCGTCAAGCTGAATGAATTGTGCAACCTCAGCGACGCGCTGAAAAGCGAGATCGGAGAATTGCACGAACTGCACTGTATCATGACGGATCTGAAGCAACAATTCGATACGACCCACGTAGAACTGGTGCGGGAGATCCTTGCCGAAGGCGTCGCTAACGGTGAATTCAAAAAAATAAACGAAGACAATATAGAGTTGGTCGCCTATTTGATGGTCAGCGCGTTTCGCGGACTCGCGGCGCCGCTTAGGGTGTCGCAGCAGTTCCGCCCAAAGCTGGACCTGCAGATCGACTCCATCGTCGACATCATGGTGGAAGGGATCGGGTCCGCTACGGCCCCGTTGTCACCTGCGACCGCTCAGTAGCCTGCGGCTGCCGCTCCGGCGGCTCCAGCGCCAGGGCCCAGCCATTCACCAAACGGTTAAACCACTTCCACCTCGCATAGACGAAATTGAACAACAGGATGCCCGCGATCCCGCAGGCGATCCCGGCGAGCACATCCAACAGGTAATGATGACCGGTATACACGGCGGCGAACCAGATCCCTGCCATGATCACCCCAAACAAAATATTGACCGGTCCAAGCCGTCTCCGCAAGCCGTAGTAAAGAACGGTGAGCGGATATGCGGCGTGCAACGACGGCATCGCCGCGAACACATTCGAGCTTTTGGCATACAGTCCCGAAAAAACAGCCACGTGAAAATAATTGTCGAACCGGCCAAGGCCGGCCACATTCCCGGGCGTGTGCGGATGGAAGGCAAACCCGTATTCCTGCACATACCACGGCGGCGCGGCAGGGCAGGCATAGTAGATCACGAAGCCGATGAGATTGACCAGCAGGAACGTCAGCGTGTAGCGAAGGAAGACTTCCTTGTCCCGGTAAAACAGATACCCCGAAAAGATCAGCGGCAGCGGGATCCAGCAGAGATAAAAGATGCCCGAAAGCACGTCCAGGAAGGTCCGCCGATGCGCCAGCCAGTATTCATTGAGCGTTTGGCCATGCACCCCAAACCAGGACTTTTCCAACCTGTAAATGCCTTCGATCTGCACGGTGTTGTACCGGTAATTCGGGAAGGCCTTCATCGAGTCGAACAGGACCCAGAAGACGATGAAGACGGTAAACCCGAGGATGAATCGCCGAGTCGCACCAGAAAGATAAAAGAGGATATTGAAGAGCAGCGCAAGGACCAATTGATCGCCATTATACCCGATCAGCCACGCCGAAACGAGGAGATACAGGATGGAAAGGCCCGTAGCGACCATCGCGTTACGCAGCGTAAGCGGAACCCCCGTCTTCATACTTTTATCCGTTGGATATACTCCTGTTCCTTTGCCGGGCCGCCTGAAGCCGTTCCCTGCTCGTGACCGGCAGCCGCCCGCTGCTCCAGGGTCCGCTTGGCGTCGCGCAAGCGTCCAAT
>DATNBP010000011.1:0-11788 GCA_035572015.1 Puia sp.
CGTAGCCGGTGGAGCGCCTCTTCATCGTGGGATGTGCCGAAGGCTTCCAGTTGTCTCAGCCAGTCCCGTTCCTGATGGGCCAGATACTGCCGCTGCTTTTTCTTAGTAAGCATGACCGTCGGTCTTGTATATCGCTTCGATCTCCGTGTATTCCCTGAATTGCGCGATATCCTGCTCGACCCTTCGCCGGAACCCGGGCGTGAGCAACTGGACCATGCGCTCTCCGATCGCGCCGCGGGGAATTCCGTATGCGATCATGACGTCCACGCGCGTCCCTTTGCCCGGCGTGTCGGAAAAATTGATCTTCCCCGTATTCCGGATCACCGACCCCGGGACAGCATGCCAGGATATTTCCACGTCCTTTTCATCCTTGACGATCGTCGTTTCCCACCGGACTTCTCCTGCTCCGCCGGGCATCTTCAAACGCCAGGCCGCGGTCCGATCATCCAATTCGTCGACACTCTCCAGGTGCCGCATGAAATCGGGAAGATTGCCGAACCGCCGCCAATGTTCGTACACCTCGTGCCTGGGCCGGGCGACGACCACATGGGTTCTGACCTTCATGTCGCCCCCCGCATGTTCCAGCCGGTGGGCGAAGGCCTCCCTGACAGGACACCGCCCCGTGACGGCACGGTAAAGCAGGTACCCGCCGCCAGCGAGGAGCAGCGTATTGATCGTATGCTTTCGGGCAGTAGCGTAAAAGAGCAGGGAACCTGCCAGCGCGGAAAGGATTCTCTCCTTGTCCCCGACATTCGGATGAGGCCTGGTGGACGCAGTCTGCATATACAGGGCTTTACCCAAACGATGCAAATTATGCGCCCGTTTCGGGGCCCAATCAAAGAAATTGTAATTTCCGGGAATGAAATATTTTCCAGCGGTCGCCTTCCTTGAGATCCAGTGGGCGAAGCATTGGCTCGCGGTCGCCGCTCTCCTCTGCTGTCTCCGGGCCGGCGCCCAATCTGGACCGGTCGGGTATTTCCCACCCCGCGGCGAGTGGCAGCGCCGCAGCCCGGCAACCCTGGGACTCGACTCGGCCGCCATTGCCGGGGCGGTCCGTTTTGCCATCGAAATGGAATCGAAGGCGCCCCGGGACCAGGAACTCGCACAAGCAGAAAGCTTTGGCCGGGAGCCGTTCGACGCGGGGATAGGCCCTTTCAGCGTTCGGGGTGAACCGACCGGGCTCATCATCTGCAAAGGGTACATCGTAGCGGAATGGGGCGACCCTGCGCGCGTTGATATGACGCACAGCGTGACCAAGAGCTTCCTCTCCACCGTGATCGGTTTGGCGGTCGACCGCGGCCTCATCGGCAGCGTGATGGATACCGTTGCGCTCTATGTACCGCCGATCGAGGTATTCGATCCGGCCGACCAAACGCGCGCCGCGGAAGACCTCGGAAAACCGCAGTTGCTTTATCCCTTCGCGGGACCCCATAACCGGCTCCTGACCTGGGATGTCATGCTCCGCCAGACCAGCGACTGGGAAGGGACGCTCTGGGGTAAGCCTGACTGGGCCGACCGCCCCGATCCGAAGGCTGCCGGGTGGACCACCCGCCCGCGGAACGCCCCCGGCGCGGTCTGGAAATACAACGACGTCCGGGTCAACGCCCTCGCGCTTGCCGCAACCAGCGTCTGGCGCCAGTCCCTGCCGCAGGTACTGAAGACGTATATCATGGATCCGATCGGCGCCTCCAATACCTGGCGCTGGAACGGCTACCGCAATTCCTGGATCGTACTGGACGGCCAGCCGGTTCAGTCGGTCAGCGGCGGCGGCCACTGGGGCGGCGGCATGTTCATCAACACTTTCGATATGGGCCGTTTCGGCCTGCTGACACTACACCGCGGCAACTGGAACGGCAGGCAACTTGTCTCCGAAGCCTGGATCCGGCGCGCACTGACGCCCACCACCGCGGAGCCGACTTACGGTTACATGAATTTCTTTTTGAACACCGGCAAAAAGCTCTTGCCCAGCGCGCCACTATCGGCCTTTGTGCACATCGGCAATGGGACTAACCTCATCTACGTCGATCCCGAACACGACCTGGTGGCCGTTGTGCGCTGGATCGACAACAACGCCATGGACGGCATGATCAAGCGCATCCTGTCAGCCTGGAAAAATTGATCTTTCCTACCATTCCCCGGGGCGGTCCAGGTTGAGATACCGCCACATCGCTTCGACAAAATAATAATCCGCATAGGTCAGCGGCACGTCTATTTCGGAATGGCCGGGCATATTCCCGACGCTGTGCATCAGCAGAAATCCGCCATTGGCGCCGACGACGGCATGATAGGCGCCGGAGGACAGGCTGACAAGGATCTGTTCGGCCACGTCGAGATAGCCCCGGCCTTTTTCCGGCGGAACATCCCGGCTCAGCTCGATCAGCGCGCTTGCCAGGATCGAAGCGGCGGACACATCGCGCGGCGCACGGGAGCCGCCCGGAGCGTCATAATCCCAGGCAGGGATTTTATCCGGTGGCAAACGCGGCAGGATATAACCGGTGATATGGACGGCCTGCGCCAGATAGCGGGGGTCACGGGTGTACCGGTACATCATCGTGTAACCGTACAATCCCCAGGACTGTCCCCTGGACCACGCGGAAGAATCGGCCAGGCCCTGCGCGGTCTTTTTTGCCAGCACCCCGCCTGTGGCAGTGTCGTAGTCGACCACGTGCCAGGAACTGTAGTCCGGTCTGAATTGATTGGCCATCGTCGTGTTGGCATGCCGCACGGCGATGCGGTAGAAAGAGGAATCCCCGGTTTCGCGGGTAGCCCAAAGCAGCAGTTCCAGATTCATCATATTGTCTATGATGACCGGGAAATGCCAGGGCTTGGTGTCCCAGCTGCGGATACAGCCGACCTTCGGATCGAACCTCGTGCTGAGCGACCGCGCACTGTTCAGGAGCACGCTGTCGTACGGCGCTTCGGAAAGATGGACCGTGCTATGGCGCTCTCGAATGAGCTTGATCAGGTTACCGTACGGCAAATACATCATGAAACCCAGATCATGGGTAGTCGTATTGAATTGTCCCGGCCCGAGCAGCCGCAGCCGCCGTTCGCCTTCGTCCAGCAAGGAGCTGTCATGTGAAAAACCATACAGGTAAAAGAGCGTAGCGGGATAGAACCCGCTGGTCCACCAGCCTGCGTCACTGGTGACCAGCTTCGAAGTGCCCGCGGAATAGCTCCTCGGCAGTTTATCCGCGGGTGTGCGTTCCATCAGGATCTTGTACTGATTCACCGCCTGCCGCAGGTCGCCGTCGATCAGCCGGACCAATGCCGGTTTTGGCTTCATCTTGTCCGGCCGCTGTGCCTGTGCGCAGGTGTCACCTAAAATATTGGCCACCAATATCAAAACAAGGAACTTATCCATACCTGCAAAAATACCGGGAAAATATCATCGGCCGACATCCGCGGCGGCATCCTTCCGCGCCATTTTATCGTATCGGGAAATAACTACTGCAAGGTGAACCTAACCGAGATTTATCAACCCAGCAATATTTATGTTCCCGGCCTTCCGGGCCCGCATGTTCCGGAGCGAACCCCGGACATCCGCAATCTTTACACCGACAGAGAGGTAGCCCATCTTCCTTTTCTGGATCCCGGTCATCCGCGCCGGAAGGACTGGGCCGGACGGGCAACTTCCGCCGATCGCCTCATCCGTTACCTTACCCTGCACAAAAAAGACGCAGGCATTCTCGAGATCGGCTGCGGCAACGGTTGGCTCTCCCGCCGGCTGTCCACCGTACCCGGAAGCCGTGTAGTGGGGCTGGACAGGGATCTCGGTGAATTGCGGCAGGCTGCGCGCGTATTCCGGCGGCAGCCAAACCTGAAATTCATCTTTGGCGACTTTTATTCGACCGTGTTACAGGATCTGTCCTTCGACGTCATCATCATGGCAGCGACCGTCCACTGTTTCCCTTCCGTTCCCCGGGTCATCCGCGATGCGCTTACTTATCTCCGGCCGCATGGCGAGCTGCACCTGTTGGATTCCGCCGTCCGTCGGCGCGCGCTCTCCGACTTACCGCACCGGTTGCTGTACGACCCGCAACGGCTGTTGAACCGCCTGCTGCAACCCCAAAATCGCCACCCGTGGATCTGTATTCCCGCGGCGCCGCTCCCTGCCGGTGCTGCTTGACCGGCGGCCGCAACCAAAAAATAGCTAATTTTATCGCTTATTGTCATTATCATTAAGCAGCAATGAGCGAGCAACTGAACCTATTGGCCAGTCAACTGGAAGGGGAACTATACGAAGACAGCACGATCCGAACCCTGTACGCCACCGATGCCTCCGCCTACCGGGAAATGCCAAAAGCCGTGGCTATTCCAAAGACGGTGGCCGATATCCGAAAACTAATCCATTACGCGCACGCCGAAAAGACTTCGCTCATCCCGCGCACCGCCGGTACCTCACTGGCGGGCCAGGTAGTGGGCAGCGGGATAGTGGTGGATGTTTCCAAACATTTCACAGGGATACTGGAGCTCAATACGGCGGAACGTTGGGTACGGGTCCAGCCGGGCGTCGTCCGCGATGAACTGAACCTGTTCCTGCAGCCTCACGGCCTCATGTTCGGGCCCGAGACTTCCACCGCCAACCGCGCCATGATCGGCGGCATGGTCGGCAACAATTCGTGTGGATCCAACTCGATCGTTTACCGCAGCACCCGCGAACATCTCCTCGAAGTAAAAGCGCTCCTGAGCGATGGCACCGAGGCGACCTTCGGGCAACTGGAGCCGGAACAGTTTCACCGCCGTTGCGAGGACCCGGGTACCGAAGGCAGGCTCTACCGGCAGATCCGGACCATGCTGGGCAATTACGACAACCAGCTGTCCATCCGGAGCGAATTCCCGAAAGCTACCGTAGAACGGCGCAATACGGGCTATGCCCTCGACCTGCTGGTGGAGACCTCGCCGTTCACCGCGGGCGGGCCGGATTTCAATTTCTGCTCGCTGCTGGCCGGCTCGGAAGGCACCCTGGCCTTCATTACCGAGATTCGTCTTAACCTTTCTCCGCTCCCGCCGCGCGAAACCGGCCTGCTTTGCGTCCATTTTCATTCGATCGACGAGTCATTGCGGGCCAACCTGCTGGCGCTCGGTCATGGACCGACCGCGGTGGAACTGATCGACCGTTATATCCTCGAATGCACAAAGGACAACATCGAACAGCGGAAGAACCGATTCTTTGTCCAGGGCGACCCGGGCGCCATCCTCGTCATAGAATTCAAGAGATCGAAACGGGAAGAGATCCGGGAACTTGCCGGCCGCGTGGAAGCGGACATGCGCGCCGCGGGGCTGGGTTACTTCTTCCCGCTCCTCTTCGGCGAGGATACCAGAAAGATCTGGACCCTGCGCAAAGCCGGTCTCGGCCTGCTCAGTAACCTTCCGGGCGATGACAAGGCCGTGCCGGTGATCGAAGACACTGCCGTAGATGTACAGGACCTGCCGGCCTATATCCGCGATTTCAACGAGATCCTCAAAAAATATGGTCTTCATTCCGTCCACTATGCGCACGCCGGAAGCGGCGAGCTTCACTTAAGGCCGATCATCAACCTCAAAACGGCTGAAGGCAACGCAATGTTCCGCGCGATCGCGGTCGAAATTGCCGCGTTGGTAAAAAGATATCGTGGCTCGCTCAGCGGCGAACACGGCGACGGGAGACTGCGCGGCGAATTCATTCCTCAAATGGTCGGTGAACGCAACTACCGGCTGATGCGCGAGATCAAACAAACCTGGGACCCCGGCAACATTTTCAACCCGGGCAAGATCGTCGATACCCCCCCGATGAATACCATGCTGCGCTATGAGCCGGGACAGCAAACGCCCGCTTTTCCGACGGTATTCCGTTTCAACCGGCAGAACATCCTTCAGCATGCCGAACAATGCAATGGTTCAGGGGACTGCCGGAAGACCCAGTTGTCCGGCGGTACGATGTGCCCTTCCTTTATGGCCACGCGAAACGAAAAGGACACAACCCGCGCCAGGGCGAACATCCTCCGGGAATTCCTGACGCATTCTCCAAAGGATAACCGCTACGACCACCGGGAGATCTATGACGTGATGGATCTTTGCCTTAGCTGCAAAGGCTGCAAATCGGAATGCCCGTCCAATGTCGATATGGCCAAGCTCAAGGCGGAATTCCTGCAGCACTATTATGACGCCAATGGCGTCCCGCTGCGCGCACGCATGATTGCGGCATTCACTACGACCGCCCGGATAGGTTCCTGGGCGCCCGGGGTGTACAACCGGATCGTCAACGCCAAATGGGTCAAGAGCCTGGTCGGTTTCGCACCCGGGCGCTCGATGCCGCTTCTGAAAAACACGACCCTCCGCCGCTGGTATGAACGGCGTCGCACGCGGGGCGGAACCCCCGCCGGCCCCCACAGCTACGATTCCTCGCCACAACCTGCAGCCGGAGGCCGCCGCGTCTATCTCTTCTGCGACGAGTTCTCCAACTACAACGACGTGGAGATCGGCCAGAAGGCCATTCTTCTTCTCGAGCGCCTCGGGTATGAAGTGCTGCTACCCGACCATGAAGAAAGCGGCAGGACCTGGCTTTCCAAGGGACTGCTCCGCCGGGCAAAAGACATCGCCAATGAGAATATCCGCCTGCTGGCGCCCCTGGTTTCCGAAGCCACACCGCTGATCGGCATCGAACCCTCGGCTATCCTGACCTTCCGCGACGAATACCCGGACCTCGCATCCGACGGGCTCCTGGCGGGAGCGGCCTCCCTTGCCGCCAATACGTTTCTCATCGACGACTTCCTGGCTGCCGAAATAGATAAAGGCCATATCCGGCCCGAGCAGTTCACCCGGGAGTCCAAAAAAGTCGTCCTGCACGGTCACTGCCAGCAAAAAGCGCTGACTACGGTCGCCGGTTCCGTCAAGGCTCTTTCCCTCCCTGCTAATTATACGGTGGAGGTCATCCCCTCCGGCTGTTGCGGCATGGCCGGCTCCTTTGGCTACGAAAAGGAACATTTCCAGCTATCCCGGCAGATCGGCGAGCTGGTCCTCCTGCCCGCGGTCCGAAGTGCGGACGAGGAGACGATCGTGGCGGCCCCCGGCACCAGTTGCCGGCACCAGATCAGAGACGCCTGCGGACGGATCGCCCGCCACCCGGTGGAAGTCCTCTACGAGGCGCTCGTAATCTGAGAAAGACCCGTTAGCTTTGCAAAGGCAACAATCCCATCGTATGGCAATTCGCAAGATCATCGATCCGAACCTGAAGACCAACAACGACACCGGGTTTGGCACGAATGCCGAGAACTACGGAGGCAGGTTCATCAATAAGGACGGGACCTTTAACCTGCGGAAGGAAGGCATGTCCTATATCCAGCGATACAGCATTTTCCATTATATGCTGACTTTGCCGCGGTGGCGGTTCGCCACCGTCCTGTTCGCCTTCTATGTACTGATCAATTTGCTGTTCGCCTCACTGTACTTGCTGATCGGGACGAGCCAGCTCCAGGGTGTGATCGCGACGACCCCCTGGGCGAAATTCAAAGAGGCTTTCTTCTTCAGCACCGAGACGTTCACCACCGTCGGTTATGGACGGGTCAATCCCGTCGGCGGGGGAGCCAACCTCGTGGCGGCCATCGAAGCCATGTGTGGTTTCCTCTCTTTCGCGATCGCGACCGGCCTGATGTACGGGCGGTTTTCAAGGCCGCACGCCTTCCTTGTCTTTAGTGACAAGGCCCTGATCAGTCCTTACAAGGGAGGCGCCGGTCTTATGTTCCGGTTCGCCCCCTACAAAGATAACCATTCGCTTACGGACGTGGAGATCCGCGTGAACATCGGCCTGAAGGTCATGGCGGACGGCAACGCCGAGTACCGGTACTACGACCTCGGGCTGGAACGGACGAAGGTCGAAAGCCTGCCGATGAACTGGACCGTCGTCCACCCTATCGATGCCAAGAGTCCCCTGCTTGGCTTTACCCGGGAGGACATGCAGGCGGCAGATGTGGAACTGTATGTCCTGATCCGGGGGTTCGACGACGTTTATTCGAATATCGTCCAGCAGCGGACGTCCTATACCTATGACGAGATCGACTTCAACCGGAAATTCGTGCCGATGTACCGGGAAAGCAAGGACGGGAGGACGACGATCCTGGAGCTCCATAAGCTAAACGAATCCATTGCGGTGGCCATCCCCAGAAGCGATGCCACCGCTTCCGTCACGGCCGATCCCAACCCGTCCGTCGAGATTACGGGGATGGGACCCTCCACATCCCATCTGGCCAGGAGCTAGGCCGACGGCAAGGGCCCGATGACGGAAAGCTTTTTTTCATTACCTTCCTGCCATGAGACAACCGACTATACTGCTGGCGGCGCTGCTGCTTCCCGCCCTCATTTTTTCCCAACAACCCGATCCCCGCCTCGCCAAAGCCTCCCGCGAAGATAAAGCAGGCTGGATCTACGTCCACCTCGAAGGAAGTCCGCGGGATATCGGCTATCAGCATGGATGGCTGCTGGCAGGCGAGATCGACAACCTCATCCGGGCGATGCAATTGTCCCTCCCCCGCCTCTCGGGGAAAGACTGGAAATTTTACCGGGCAGCCGCAAAAAATATGTTTTGGAACAAGGTCGATAGGGAATACCAGGAAGAGATCTCCGGCATCGTCGAAGGCCTGAAGGCAAAAGGATTCAAATATGACGTCTATGACCTTGTCGCGCTCAACGGGAATATCGAGCTCTCTCAATATTACGTCCCCTGGCTGGCCGACCGAAAAAAACCTGGCTCCGGGGATAACAAGGCCCCTGGGAATTGCAGCGGGTTCATCGCAACCGGCAGTTATACCGCCGATGGTAAGATCGCGATCGGCCACAACAACTGGACGGACTATATGGCCGGGGAACGATGGAACGTCATTGCCGATATCGTTCCCGCAAAAGGCAACCATTTTATCATGGATTGCATGCCCGGCCTGATCCACAGCGGCGACGATTTTGTCGTCAGCTCCTCCGGCATCCTTATCACGGAGACGACTATAACGCAGTTCAAGGGTTTTGATCCCGGGGGAATCCCCGAGTTCGTCCGGGCCCGGAAGGCGGCGCAGTACGCCAACAGCATCGATGATTTTGTCCACATCATGACAACGGGCGACAACGGCGGTTACGCCAATGACTGGCTCGTGGGCGATACCAAGACCAATGAGATCGCCAGGCTGGAACTCGGCCTCAGGGACCACCGCGTGTGGCGAACGAGGGATGGCGTCTTCGTCGGCTCGAACTTCCCCAGCGACCCGAAGCTCACCAGGGAGGAAACGACTTTCAATCCCATGGACAGCAGCAATTCGGCAAATTCGCGCCACCGCCGCTGGGAACATCTGACGCGCCAGTATAAGGGCCGGATCGACGCAGAGACCGGCAAGACGATCGAAAGCGACAGCTACAACGAACTGACGAAGGCGAAGGACGCCAGCCGCTGCGTCATCGCCGGCCGCGTCGACACCGATCCTAAAGGCTGCCCGGAGTGGAGCTGGCCCCCTTATTTTCCCGGCGGGACGGTCCAGGCCAAGATCACGACGGCCAACCTGGCGAAGGACATGAAGTTTTGGGCGCATATGGGCAACCCGAGCGGAAGCGACTTCCTGGCCGCACCGTTCTTTGCCGCACACCCGCAGTATAAATGGGAAGCACCCTTCCTCCACGATATGAAGGCATATCCCTGGACACTATTCGGTGCGAAATAAGGCAGGTAGGTTCCAGCGCCCTGCTGCTGTATATGCGTTTTGGTTTGCGGGTTTGGGCTGAAGCCTGGCGACGTGCTTCGGGCACCGGTTTGGGCAGAAGCCTGGAGATGTGCATCAGGCACCGGTTTGGGCAGACGGTTGGTCTGCTTAAAAAAAAAGGTAACGTAGCGGAAGGGTGCCGTACATTACCCAATTTGATGTGACGCTAATGCCTTTACAGCTGCTCAGCTAGAATGTTCATGGGTTAATCACAGGAAATCCGTGGTCGATTGTGGAATCGAATTCGTTAGGTGCAGCGGAAGTAGCAATATCTCCACAAAATTTATACCAATTTTGCTGCGCCCGGGAGATAACCCCAAGAAAATCAGAGATTTTCCAACGTGCGGCAAAGGCGAAGCGCGAACGTCCCCTCTCTTGTTCGCCCCGTGATCCCCGGGTGAGGGAAATTTTTGTTCCATTTCGCGGATAGCGATAACTTGAGATCGTTCGCCCTAAGTAATCTAAACTACTCCTTTTGAAAGATTTCATCGATCGCTATTACCCGACCGTATTCCAGGCCGCGGCGCGGCTCACCGGCCAATCGGACAAGGAGGAGTTGGCGGTCCTGACCGAGAACGTCCTCGCTTCGCTTTGGACATGCAGGCGGCAATTTGCCGCAGAAGACAGGCCGGGGGTATTCCTCTACCGGATCCTTCTCCAGGAAGTGGTCACTTATCTCCGTCTCCGGGGCGATGAAGAACGCATCCGGATCCTCCGCGATATCCTGCTTATCGATCCCGCTTTATATCTCGCAGGTCCTTCCGCGGAAGAGGACTGACACCTACCTGCAGCCGGGCGCCAGCACGACGACATTGCCGTCGATCTGCTGCCAGGAGGCCCCGATCGCTTTGCATATCGCATTCATTTTGGCAGAGAACGACCGGTTGTCCAATGTGGCCGTCAAATGACAGGAATCCAGGGCATGCCCGCCATATTGAATTGGGATGCCGTAGCAGGCTTCGAGTTGCGAAAACACCTTTGGCAACGGGGTTCCGCAAAAAACAAAACCTGTATCCGGCCGGTCCCCGGCCGGCACAGGCGCCAGCGCGATGGTCTTTCGGATCCGGTCCTCCAGCCGGTCATCCACCGCCGCCTGGTTCCGGGTCAGCTCGATACCAGTCCATGCATCAAGTGGATGATTATAATAGTCTTCCTGCCGGAAAACGGACAGGCTCCCCGACAGGACGGTAAAACTCGCCTTTTCTTCACCGGAGAAGGCATGGACAAGAAAGCAAGCATCCGCGGCCCGCGCGATCAGCCGGCTGCTGTAGACATAAAAAGGCGAACGCGGTTCGCTGCTGACTTCAAAATACGCCTCCCCGTCCACATAGACCTCCCGTAACGCCGGGTTCCTTTCCCAGGAAACGGAGTAGTACAATTTACTGCTTCTGCCCAGCCGCACCATGCTTCCGTCCGGAAGTCGGACATCCTGCTGGCCGGACTGGTCTGCCTTCCACTCCCGGATGCCGGCCTTCCTATGCGATCCAAGAAAGGACTGGAGGACATCGCGCCGCGTCAGCGCCCGGAAATAGATGAAGCCGGCCACGCAGACGCCCACCAGCAGGATAACGGGCAGGGCGGTTCGCGGCGATAGCAGCAAACCGGCGAGCCGGCTGCGCCGCCGGACCGGACCGTCTATCGGGACGTACCTTGGCGCATACTGCAACCGCGAAAGCGCCGCGCTGACGGCTTCATCGATCTCCGAATAGTCCCGTTTGGGCCTGTCGGACTGCAGCGCATGGATCATCGCTTTCGCCAGTCGCACCAGCTCTGCCCTTTCGGGATTGCGTGCGACCCAATCCTCCCAGAATTCGCGATCGGCGGAATTCGGACGCAGCACCCAATCCCTGAACGACCTGGAAAAGACCAGGTCCTCGAGACTGTTGAATGCTGAATTACTCAAATCTTTTTTGGCTTAAAAAGGCAGAAAATGAAAAAATCTACTGGATTTGGCGGCTAGTTTTTTCAACTTTTTTAGCGCCTCGTGCAGGAGGTTATAGACCGATTGACGATGGATGCCCATGATATCGGCAATCTCTTCGATGTCGGCGTCAACATAATACCGCAGG
>DATNBP010000012.1:0-10983 GCA_035572015.1 Puia sp.
AACAACAACGGCCGCGTTGGTATTTGGGGCGTTTCCTATCCGGGCTTCTACGCCTCCGCATCGCTGCCCGACGCCCACCCCGCCATCAAAGCCGTATCGCCCCAGGCGCCTGTTACGGACGAGTTCATAGGCGACGACGCCAACCATAACGGCGCCTTCTTCCTGCTGGACAATTTCGATTTCGATAACTTTTTCGATCTGAAACGTCCCGCCCCGGTCAGGAAATACAAAGGGAATATTTTCAACGTCCATTACGCCGACGCCTACGGGTTCTTTCTCGATCTCGGACCGTTGAAGAACAGCAATGACCCGGAATATTTCAACAACCAGGGCAAGATATGGAATGAATACCTGGCCGGCTCCACCTATGGCGCCTACTGGCAGGCGCGCAATATCCGGCCGCATCTCAGGAATATCCGTCCCGCAACCCTCGTCGTCGGCGGCTGGTTCGATGCGGAAGATATGTTCGGCTCACTGCGCACCTATGAAGCGATCGAAGGACAAACGCCCCGTAACGACAACCATATCATCATGGGACCCTGGACGCACGGCGCGTGGGGCGCAGCCACTTGGACAAAATTCGGCATCCTGGATTTCGGCCAGAACGTCAACGATTACTATCACAAGATCGAGACGGAATTCTTCAACCATTACCTGATGCCCAACGATAGTGCTTCGGCACCTTCGGTCGCCGAAGCTTCAGCGAAGGCGACGACGCTTCCCGAAGCGATGATCTTCGAGACCGGCACCAACCGGTGGAAGACCTATCCCACCTGGCCGCCCGCCGAAGCCAAACCCTTCAAATTCCTGCTGGAGCCCCACTTCGGTCTCTCTTATGATGCTTCGGTCGCCGAAGCTTCAGCGAAGGAGACCATCCAAACCTCGACCTCGCCCGACTACGACGAATACGTCAGCGACCCGGCTCACCCCGTTCCCTACGTCGACGGTATCCACGAGCGCCGCGACAACCAGTATATCGTGACGGACCAGCGTTTTGCCGCCGAACGGCCCGACGTTCTCTCGTATGAAACCGCACCGCTTTCCGCCGATCTCACCGTCACAGGGCGCCTCCGCCCGGATATCTGGCTCTCTTCCACCGGCACCGACGCCGACCTGATCGTGAAGCTGATCGATGTCTATCCCGACACAAGCAGCAATCCCGGTTATCAGCGCCTCGTCAGGGCCGAAGTCTTCCGCTGCAAGTTCCGCAACAGCTACGAGAAGCCCGAGGCCCTCGTCCCCGGACAGCCCGCCGAGATTGCATTTAACATGAACGAAATTGCACATTGTTTCAAAAAAGGGCACCGCCTCATGGTACAGTTGCAAAGCAGCTGGTTCCCGCTTGTCGACCTCAATCCGCAGACATTCGTGAATATCCCGACCGCCGGCGCGAGCGACTTTCACAAAGCCGCGATCCGCATCTGGCATGACAGGGAGCATCCGTCGGGGATCACACTGCCAGTCATGCCATAGCCAAATCCACCGCCGGAAAACCGACGCCGCAAATACCCTTCGCCGCAACCACCCTTCGCCGCAACCACCGCGCCGCAACCACCGCATGCCAACCGCCGCATGCCCAACCACCGCACGCCCAACCACCGTGCTGCAAATCCCCGCGTGGCCCCTCTCATTTTACCGTATATTCGTGCATGAGCAAACATCTCCGCCTTCTGTTCCTGCTGGCCGCGGTTTGCGCCGGCCGCCATTCATCCGCCCAGTCGATCGCTGCTGCACCCGGCGCTCCCCAACCGCCTGCCTCCATTATTCCTGAACCTGTCACTACAAAATGGCAACAGGGACAGTTCAGCCTCAACCCGAACACGGTGATCATCGCCAACGAAGGCGATCGACCCGGCGCCCGGTTTTTAAATGACTATTTGCGGAAACTTTACGGCCTCCACCTGGCAGTGGTATCCCCGAATAACCAACCGGCATCCAATTATATCGAGCTCTCCCGATTCCAGGCCGACACGCTTTTACCCGACGGATATTACAGACTCGACGCTACGACCGGGCATATCGACATCAGTGCCCCCACCGGACCCGGCGTCTTTTACGGTGTTCAAACATTCATACAGCTCCTCCCCCTCTCCCCCTTCGTCGCCACCCCGGCCGGTTACAACATCCGCCCCGCTGCGGACAAAAGCTTTTCCATCCCCTGCGTCAGCATCATCGACTATCCCCGCTTCGCCTGGCGCGGACTACACCTCGACTGTGGCCGCCACTTCTTCCCGGTCGGGTTCATCAAACGCTATATCGATTTCATCGCCCTCCACAAGATGAATTATTTCCACTGGCATCTCACCGAAGACCAGGGCTGGCGGATCGAGATCAGGAAATATCCCCTCCTCACCGAAATCGGAGGCTGCCGCAGCGGTACGATCATCGGCCATGCACCCGGGACAGGCGACGACAGCACCGAATATTGCGGCTACTACACCCAGGATCAAATAAGAGACATCGTCAAATATGCCGCCGACCGGTATATTACAGTGATCCCCGAGATCGAACTCCCCGGTCATTCTTCTGCTGCACTCGCCGCCTATCCCTGGCTGGGATGCACCGGCGGGCCCTACCATGTCCAGCACGGGTTCGGCGTGTTCAAGGATATCTATTGCGCCGGGAATGACAGCGTCTTCCGGTTCCTCGACGACGTCCTCGACGAGGTCATGTCGCTTTTCCCCTCAAAATATATTCATATCGGCGGTGATGAATGTCCCAAGGACGCCTGGAAGGCCTGTCCGAAATGTCAGAAACGGATGCGTGAGCTGGGTTTGAAGAATGAAGATCAACTGCAGTCGTGGTTCGTCCAGCGGATCGAAAAATACGTCAACTCGAAGGGCCGCCGGATCATCGGCTGGGACGAGATCCTCGAGGGCGGTATCGCGCCCGGTGCCACGATCATGAGCTGGCGGGGTGAGAAGGGCGGGATCGCCGCCGCCAAACTGCACCACGATGTGATCATGACGCCCGGCCAATACGTCTATTTCGACCATTCCCAGGTCCGCAATGACGACTCCCTGACGATCGGCGGTTACCTGCCGTTGCAAACCGTCTATTCCTACGAACCCATCCCGAGAGAAATCCAGCCGGATGAGGAAAAATATATCCTCGGCGCCCAGGCCAACGTCTGGTCCGAATACATGAGCAATCCGCGCAAGGTCGAGTACATGATCTTTCCACGCCTCAGTGCACTCTCCGAAGTCCTCTGGAGCCCGAAGGCGTCCCGCAACTGGTACGATTTTACGCAACGGCTCGCGGTGCAGTACAAACGCTATGCCCTCTGGGGCGTAAACGCCTACCAGGCCTATATTCCGCCGGCTGATTCGCTCGTCCGCGCCAAACTGAGCCAATGGCAGGACGACAAGTTCGGCCTGCTGATGCACTGGGGCACGTACAGCCAGTGGGGGATTGTCGAAAGCTGGAGCATCTGTCCGGAAGACGAAGGCTGGACCCGGCGCAGCGGCCCTTACGCATCCAACTACCACGACTACGTAATGGCCTACCAGCGCCTGCAGGGCACCTTCAACCCGACCCGTTTCGATCCCGCCAAATGGGCCGCGGCTGCGAAAGCCGCCGGAATGAAATATGTGGTGTTCACCACGAAACACCATGACGGGTTTTGCATGTTCGACACGAAACAGACCGATTACAGGATCACCTCCCCGAACTGTCCCTTTTCCACGAATCCGCGCGCCAATGTCGCCAAAGCGATTTTCGATGCCTTCCGCGCGGATGGTTTCATGACGGGCGCTTATTTCTCGAAACCCGATTGGCATTCCCCCGACTATTGGTGGCCTTATTTCCCGCCAAAGGACCGCAACGTCAACTACGACCCGGCAAAATATCCCGGCCGCTGGAACGCATTTAAGAGGTATACCTATAACCAGATCGAAGAGTTGATGACCGGCTATGGCCGCATGGACCTGCTCTGGTTGGATGGCGGCTGGGTCCGGCCCCTTTCCACCATCGATCCTGCCGCGGACTGGCAGCGCAGCATTCCATACGACCAGGATATCGATATGCCGGCGATCGCGGCCATGGCCCGGAGCCATCAACCCGGCCTGATCGTCGTCGACCGCAGCGTTCCCGGCGAATACGAGAACTATCGCACGCCGGAACAAACAGTGCCCGCGCACCCTGTCGACGATCCCTGGGAATCGTGTATTACAATGGGAAATTCCTGGAGCTTTGTGCCCCACGATCATTACAAATCGGCAACCCAACTCGTGCAGTTGCTGATCCGCGTCGTCTCGCGCGGCGGAAACCTGTTGCTCAATATCGGGCCTTCGCCCGAAGGCGACTGGGATGATACCGCCTACGCAAGGCTGAAAGAGATCGGCGCCTGGATGACGGTCAACGGCGAGGCCATTTATGGCACCCACCCCGTCCGTCCTTACGCCTCCGGACCCGTCTCGCTCACGCAGTCGAAGGACAGCCTCGACACGTTTGCATTTTACCCGAGCGGTCCCGATTCCTCCGACGTCATTCTCCCCGCGGAGATCCCCATCGACCGCTTCGCTCCGGCCAGGGACGCGAAGATCACGTTGCTCGGCACACCGGCCCGCTTGAAATGGCGCGAGGAAGGTCATCGGTTCATCATCGAAATTCCCGCAAGGATGCGGAACAAAGTGGTCGGCCGGCATGCCGTCGTCTTCAAAATCGCCGCATAAAAAACCATTTCCTTACATTTGTCCACCTTCCGGCAGCGGTGTTGCCGGAACGGTTTCATCACATCCCAAAAAAGTTGACTTATGAGCATGGTTGATTCATTTGAGAAAATTCCGGTTAAAATTTTCAGCTCGCTCGAAGAAGGCTCCCGCTTTATCGGCAAAGAGATCGCCCAGCTGATCCGCGACAAGGAAGCAAAGGGACAAAAGACCGTTCTCGGTCTCGCCACCGGCGGCTCACCCAAATCCTTGTACGCCGAGCTCATACGGCTGCACCGGGACGAAGGCCTTAGCTTTAAGAATGTAGTCACTTTCAACCTGGATGAATATTACCCGATCGACAATGACGCCTTGCAGTCGTATAACCGCTTCATGAAAGAGCACCTTTTCGACAAGATCGACATCGACATCAGGAACTGCCATATTCCCAACGGTCAATGGAAAAAAGAAGAGATCAAGCAGCACTGCATCCGGTATGAACAGCAGATCGAACAGGCGGGGGGCATCGACCTGCAGATCCTCGGCATCGGCAACAACGGCCATATCGGCTTTAACGAACCTGGCTCAAGTATTTATTCCCGGACAAGGCTCGTGCCGCTGGAAAATTCCACCCGGATCGCCAACTCCCAGGACTTCCAGAATATTTCACAGGTCCCGAGGTTGGCCGTCACCATGGGGATCAGCACCATCCTCAAGGCCCGCCGCATCATGCTCATGGCATGGGGGCAACTCAAGGCCCCTGTTATTCAGAAGGCGGTCGAAGGCAATCTCTCGGAACAAGTGCCTGCCTCGCTGTTGCAGCAACACAACGACTGCACCTTCGTCACCGACGAGATGGCGGCCTCCGAACTAACCCGCTTCAAATCGCCCTGGCTCACCGGCGATACGGCCTGGACGCCCGCGCTGATGCGGAAGGCCGTTGTCAATATGGCGCTGCGCCTGGAGAAACCGATCCTCAGCCTGACCAACCGCGACTATAATGACAACGGTCTCGCCGATCTGCTGGTGGAAAAAGGCGACGCTTATGAGATCAATCTTCAGGTATTCTACCTGCTCCGCGACAGCATTACCGGCTGGCCCGGCGGCAAGCCCGGCGCCAATCTGCCGACCCACCCGGAACGATCCGAACCGTTCCCGAAACGTTGCCTGATCTTTTCGCCGCATCCGGACGATGATATCATTTCGATGGGAGGCACCTTCATGCGGCTGCAGGACCAGGGCCACGATGTCCACGTCGCCTATCAGACATCGGGGAATATCGCGGTAACCGACGAGTTCGTCACGCGTTTCCTGGACTTTGCAGTCGGCTTCGAAGTACTTTCCGGCATCGACAGCAAGAAGTCCTCGCAGATCCTGGAACAGGCGACGAGCTATCTCAGGACAAAGAAGCCGAGCGACGTCGATACTCCGGAAATCCGCAGCATCAAGGGCCTCATCCGGCGCTGCGAGGCAAAAGCCACCTGCCGCTACGTGGGGATCCCCGATGACAATATCCACTTCATGAACCTGCCGTTCTATGAAACCGGCACGATCGAGAAAAAGCCGATGGGCGAAGCGGATGTGGAATTGACGATCGCCCTGTTGCGGAAAGTGAAGCCGCACCAGATCTATTGCGCCGGCGACCTGGCGGATCCGCATGGGACGCATAAGGTTTGTCTTGACGTGGTGTTTGAATCCCTTCGCCGGCTGAAGGCGGCGCGCGACCCCTGGCTGAAAGACTGCTGGCTCTGGCTATATAAGGGCGCCTGGCAGGAATGGGACATCAGCGAGATTGAAATGGCTATTCCGATGAGCCCCGACCAGGTCATGAAAAAAAGGTTTGGGATCTTTATCCATCAATCCCAAAAGGACATGGTCCCTTTCCAGGGAAGCGACAGCCGCGAATTCTGGCAGCGCGCGGAAGATCGCAATGCGAATACGGCTAACCTGTACGCGCAATTGGGCTTTACGAAATATGCCGCCATGGAGGCGTTTGTCAAATGGGATTACTAAGGCGTGGAGCTTTGCGTTAATTGTCGATTCGCTTACATTTGTGACTTCATATGCCACAGACGGTTCTAATCGAAGCGAGACAGGAATGGCATGCAGCCTGGCGCATCCGCGACTTCCGAATCAAGATGATCATTGGCCTGATCCTCGTCATCGCCACCCTTTCTTCGTTCCCCTCCTTCTTTCAGCGTATCCAACGTCGGAACGGCGCCCACCTGTACGACCCGATCCTGCGCTGGCTGCCCGCGCACGACGTTTCCATCCCCCTGTTCATCATGATCTGGACATTGTCGCTGCTCGCCCTATTCCGGGCATTTCAGAATCCCCGCATCCTTCTGATCTTTTGCTGGTCCTACTTCCTGTTGAGTGCGCTTCGCGAAGTGACCATCGCCCTCGTGCCCCTCGATCCGCCTGCCAACCTGATCGGTCTTGTCGATCCTCTCAGCAACTTCTTCTACGGGCCGAAATTCGTCACCAAGGACCTTTTCCCCTCGGGGCATACCGCGACCGTCTTCCTGCTCTTCTTTTGCCTTCCCGGCAAAGGCGACCGGCGGATCGCGCTGATCATAACTTTCGGGGTCGCGTTCCTGTTGCTGGTGCAACATGTGCATTATACGTTGGACGTATTGGGAGGCTTTTTGTACGGTTGGTTCGCCTGGTGGCTGGTCACCCGGACGGTCACCCGCGATTATCCTGCCTAAAAGGCTTCTCCCAACTGCAGATAGAATCCGTTCGAACCGCCTTTCGCCAGCCCGTAGTCCAGCCGGAGGTTCAGCCTTTCGTTGCGATTCAACGCGACCCGGACCCCCGCGCCATAGGAGTATTTGAAATGCTGGAAATCGACGTCCTTGAGTTCGGGACCGACATTGCCCATATCCGCAAATGCCACCGCACTAAACCGCCAGTACACCGGAACCCGGTATTCCGCCTGCAGGACCCCAGCATTCTTATCCCGGTAGCGGCCCCCGAAATAGCCCCGCATCGTACTTGAACCACCAAGCGTCGCCAGGCTGCGCAACGGCACCGACCCGGTGTTGAAATTGCCCAGCACCTGCAGGGCGAGCACCTGGTCATTGTAGAAGGAAATAAAACGTCTCAGATCGATTACGTAGCTGGTATACAAATACTTGCTACCAAAGTATGGGGCGAATTTATCAAAGTAAAACTGCAACATCACACCCCGGTCGGGCGCGAAGGCATTGTTGCGGGTATCATAAGTGATGCTCATACCGAGCCCGGAGATGCCATAGCCTTCCCGGCCGACGACGTTGTCTTTGTCAAATAGCCCTCCCTGCAGATAGTCGACGTCGAAGACCCGCTGGTATTGGTAGACGACGCCAAGGAATAGGTTCCTGCCGATCTGGTACTGAGGATGCAGGAAGGCGAAATACTGCCGGAACCGATAGGACTCTTCGCTGCTGTCCGGGGCCCTTTTACCGAGCCCCCAGAACTCATCCGGGAAGGAACTGTAGGATAGTTGTCCATTGAAAATGAACCTTTCACCGGGGAAGTAAATGGAACCATTTAATGCGGTAACAAACTGATGCCGGGTCGTATAGAGTGCTACTCCCTCCACGTTAGAAGTCCTGGAAAGCGTGTCCCTGTCGTTCAGGCGGAATGTCTCGGCCCAGGCGCCGCCAAAGGACCAGCCGGTTTCGATGGAACGTGCAATAATTGGCAGAATGAGAACATGCTGTATATTTGCCGGTGCCTTAATCGGCAGTTTGAGTTTGTCAACCGGGACCGTGTGAAGGCTATCTTTTTGGGCGAAGCCGGAAGTTGGCGATATAGTAGCCCAAAAAAGCCCAAGAAAATAGATAAATCTGCCTTTGACGCAGGAAGAAGGCAATTTGAGTAAATTTTTTTTAGATTATTGATAAAAAGAGCCAAATTAACGTGGAAAACCTTAAATTCTTATATTTGAGGATTAATGATGATTTCACAATTTATTAAAATTCAATTAACCTAACATTAAAACTGTGCTGAAGCGGAAAGGGATGGCCCTTCCTTTTCTTAAATAAAGCTAGACAATATGAAAAAATTTGAATGCCCCGACTTTGTTTTAGGCGACAAAATAACCCAGGAACAATATAGCTTTTTCGACAAGTATGGCGTGATCAGGTTTGGAAATTTCTTGAATTCGGAGACTGTTCAATTATTCATAAGGGAGCTTAATCGCATTGAAAAACAATGGCTGGACGAGGGCCGCGAGAAGATCAACGGTATTCCCCTGAAATTCGGCAAGGACCAGGACGGGAATAAGATGATCCAGCGCATGTGTTTCCTTTCCCTCCATAGCGAACCGCTGCACGAGATGCTGCAGGATCCGCGCGTTAAAGCGCTCGTGGGTTTGTTATATCCGTATGAGGGACGCATTAGTGAAAATGAAAAGGACGGATTGATCCTCAATCATTACGTTCGGATGCCCGAAAGTTCGTTTACCCAGATGGGCTGGCATACGGATAGCCCAAGGGACCTTTTCCTGGGTCAAAAGATCATGCCGATGCTCAATGTCGGCATCCACCTGGACGACACGCCGTTCGAAAATGGAGGCTTGCGGGTATTGCCTGGCACGCACAAGCAAGGCATGCTCCGGCTCCTGTTCGGCAAGAAATACTTCATCGACAACAACCCCGACGCACGCGAAATCGGCTTTGATATCAAGGCCGGCGACCTGACCGTTCATGACGGCCGCATCTGGCACCGCGCCCAGCAGTCTCCCTTGTACGGAGAAGCCAGCCGCCGCCGCGTCATGTACGTGCCGATCATTACAGGAAAATATATGCCCAAGGACGCCAACAGCAAGACGCCGTTCTACCATCGCCTTGCCTCCAGAGTGCAGAATTGAGCCGCCACAACCGCAGATCAAATGGAATATGCATTGATTACCGGCGCCAGCAAGGGCATCGGCAGGGCCATTGCTACGGATCTTGCCGCCCGCGGGCTGAACGTGCTGCTGGTCGCGCGCTCGGAAAAATTGTTGGAGGAAACCGCCAACAGGATCACTACGCTCTATCCCGTCAAAGCTGACTGGCTCTCCCTGGACCTTTCGACGCCCGAAGCCCCCCAAAGCGTCTTCGACTGGTGCCGGGCGAAAGGTTACGAAGTCGATGTCCTCGTCAACAACGCCGGCTATGGCCTGAGCGGCCCGTTCGAACGATATCCAACCGACCAGCACCTCAATATGATGACGCTTAACATGTCGACGCTTGTCGCCCTGACGCGTCTCTTCCTGCCCCAATTGCGCAGCCGGCCAAAAGCCCACATCCTTAATGTCGCCAGCTCTGCCGCCTACCAGGCGGTGCCCGGACTCACGACTTATGCCGCTACCAAAGCCTTTGTGCTGGCCTTCAGCCGCGGCCTCCACCAGGAGCTGCACAAGACTTCCGTCTCCGTCACCTGTGTTTCCCCCGGGGCGACGGATACCGACTTTCCTAACCGCGCGCAACTCGGTGAAAAAGGCATGGCCGCTGCGGAGAAGTTCAACATGTCTCCCGAGACCGTTGCCGCGATGGCCACCCGCGCGATGTTCGCCGGCAAATCCGAACTCATTACCGGGTTCCTCAATAAGGTCGGCGCAACCCTCGCCTGGCTTCTGCCCAAGACCCTCGTCGAGCGCACTGCCGGGAAGATCTATGAATGATGCCGGCGGCCTATCCAAGCGGCGGCCTATCCGAGCCGTGGCCTATCTAAGGTGCCGCAGGTAACTTTCCGGGTCGACCAGGAAACGTTTGGTGATCCGGTAATGGTCGGTCTCCGTGTAGGCCACTTTCTGGATGCCGTCCTCCTTTATTTCAAATATCGTAGCCCCGGGAATCCCCATTAGTATCGGCGAATGCGTTGCCAGGATGAACTGCGCCTTTCCGCCTTTCAGTACTTCCAGGATAAAAGCGATAAGGGAAAGCTGCTTCAGCGGTGACAGCGCGGCCTCAGGCTCGTCCAGGAGATAGACTCCTTGGTCGCCGATACGGGTTTGAAGGATGGTCAGATAGGCTTCCCCATGGCTGAGCGCCTGTACGTCGGTTCCGTAATCCCTTCTCATCCCTGCCTGCGCAAAGTTCATATTCTCCAGCATTTGTTTGATCACCTGGTCGGGGACCTCGCCCTTCAGACCGAGCAATTCCATTGCTATCTTCTCCCGTTCCCGGTCGACATTGTCGATAAAATGGCTGAAGTCCTCGGCGCGAAAGAAAAACCCCTTGTGCATCTCCCTGCCCCAGTTGATCTCCAGGAACGGTTGAATGGCCATCGCTGCCTCAAAACTCGCAGCACCCCGGCCAATTCTCCCTCCGATCAGAGGAATGTCGATCGCCGCGGCCATCGC
>DATNBP010000013.1:0-8820 GCA_035572015.1 Puia sp.
TTTCAAATATGTAAACGGAACGCTTACCGTCGCACAGGCGGCCCTGACGATCACCGCGGGCAACCAAAGCATGACCTATGGCGGCGTCGTACCGGCGCTGACAGCGTCCTACAGCGGGTTTGTCAACGGGGATAATTCGTCCGACCTGACTACCGCCCCAACCATATCGACAACGGCCACGTCGGCTTCGCCAGCGGGTAGCTACCCAACCACTGCGTCGGGCGCCGTCGATCCGAACTATATCATTACCTATCAGACCGGCACGCTGACGGTCGGAAAGGCATCCCTCACCGTCACCGCGGACAATAAAGGCATGCCGCTGGGCGGTCCGCTGCCGGCCTTCACGGTCAGCTTTTCCGGATTCCTCAACGGAGACGGGGCGGCCAGCCTTTCCACGCAGCCCACGGCCACGACGAAGGCCACCGCGGCGTCTCCCGCGGGCAATTACCCGATCACACCTTCCGGCGGCGTTTCTCCAAATTATAGTTTCAAATACGTCAACGGTACCCTTACCGTCGCACAGGCCGTTCTCACCATTACCGCAAATCCTGCAAGCAGCATCTATGGCGCTCCCCTGGTCGGCGGGGGCTCGCTTACCGTATCTTACAGCGGGTTTCAAAACGGCGACGGGCCCTCCAGTCTGAGCAAAGCGCCGGTCGTATCGAATTTCGCCACGCCCGGCGCACCCGCGGGAAGCTACACTTTAACGCCTTCCGGCGCCGTCGACCCGAACTACGCCATTGTCTATGCGACCGGCGTATACACCATTCGGCCGGCCTCCCTGACGATCGCCGCGGTCAACCAGTCTATGACGTATGGCGGCGCCGTCCCGGCGCTCGGCGTCACGTACACTGGTTTTGTCAATGGCGATAAGGCGTCCGGTCTGAGCACGCAGCCGACCGTATCCACGACCGGCACTTCGTCCGCACCGGCCGGAACCTATCCCATCACCGCCTCCGGCGCCTCGGACCCGAATTACACGATCAGTTACAGCCCGGGGACGCTGACGATCAACCCCGCCGCCCTGAGCGTGGTTGCTGCGGCTCAGAAAAAAGTGTTCGGCACGCCCGACCCGGTTTTTACCTATACGGCTACCGGATATCTGAACGGCGACAATTCAGGTATCTTCAGTGGCAGCCTTGGCCGGACGGCAGGAGAGAATGTAGGTGTTTACCCCATCACGATCGGAAGCCTGAGCGCCGGAAACAACTATACGATCCGCTTCACCGGAAATAATCTGACGATCACCATCGGATCCCAAACAATTACCTGGACACAAAGCCTCATCGTCGGCTGCAACGCCACAACGCAGGTTCAGCTGAACGCCACCGCAAGCAGCGGACTTCCCGTTACCTATACTGTAGCCAATTCAAAAGTCGCTTCCGTTTCCGGAAGCGTACTGACGTTGCTGCAACCCGGTACTACGGTCGTCACAGCCCGTCAGGCGGGTGACGCCAATCACACCGCCGCGCCCGCCGTCACCGACACCGTCTTCTACCAGGCGGCCTCGCTCATCAGTCAGCATTGGAACGATGCTCTCTTTTTCGATAACAGCAGCGACAATTATGTGGCATGGCAGTGGTATAAAAATGACAGCGCCGTCGCCGGCGCCACCGACCCTTACTATAGCGAAGAGCCGGCGCTGAACGGCCGATATTTTGTCATCGCAACCAATAAAGACAGCCAGCAGGTACAAAGCTGTACGCTGAAGATAACGCCGGGGGCGGCGATTCCCGGGGGGATCAAAGTCCAGCCGAATCCGGTCGGCCGGGGTCAGTCGGTAACCTTCACCGCCAATTATTCCACAGCGGCATTGCAGGGCGCGGTGCTGCAAGTGGTAGACTTAACCGGAAAGGTGAGACAACAGCTTTCGGACGTGCAACCGTCCATGCAGGTCACAATGCCTTCCGACAACGGAATTTTTATCATCAATTTGCTCCTGGCCAGTGGCGCAAAGGCGAGCGTCAACGTCCTCGTGGCAAATCAGTGATGTCACCATAAGAACCCCTATTACCAAATGACCGCACGACTGATCGGACTGGCAGTTTGTCTTGTTTCAGCCGTCTCGCCGGCCCGGGCGCAGGAGCTGGGTATCGACGTGAACGGCGGTTTACAGGGAACCTTCTATCAGCTGCAGGACGGGCGGGTGGAACAGTTACCCGGCGGCTCGATGGGGCTGAGTTATTCCTTTCGTGTCGGCAACCGGTGGGATTTGGTCACGGGACTTGTTGCCGGCGTCTACCGCACACGGGCTACCCTTGGGGACAGCGCAGTCTTTAGTTACGACCAGGTCGATGATGCCGGGTCGGCTTTTCAGTATAGAGTGAGAGCCGCAGGTTACGCGGAGACCCAACAATTTATTGCAGCCGGCATTCCGCTGGAGCTGAAATATCATACTCCCGGCGCTCACACCCGGTGGTATGTAAGGGCCGGAGGACGGGCGCTGTTCCCCCTCACCGCGAGCATCAGGCAGACCGCGGACCGGTTGAGCCTCTCCGGCTACTATCCGGATTTCCATCTCGAAGTCTCCGATTTGCCGCAGCATGGGTTCGGCATGGTCCATGGCTGGAGCGGCAGCGGGACCAACGGGCTTAAGCCTGCAGTAGTCGGGAGCTTTGCGACCGGCTTGAGTTTCCGGCTCTCCGCGACTACCCGTTTCTATACCGGACTCTATATCTATTATGGCCTGACGGCGCTGAAATCCGGCGGCGACAGCCTGCCTTTCGCCTCCTATAATTCGACGGGCATCGGCGGGGTAAAAGTCAACAGCGTCCTGAAAATGCCGGTCAGCGGTTCCATGTCGCTCCTGTCTTATGGACTGCAGCTGGGGATAAGCTTTGGAACCGCGAAGCCAAAGATGGTCCGGCGCCCCGCAAAAACGGACGTGGGCCGACAGCCGATCGCAACTGGCATCGGCGACCAGGAAGCGGATTACATCGAGACACCCATCCTGTTCGGATCGGTAGATGAAACGGCGTTATCCGACATCATGAAAGCGCACCTCGATTCTGTGGCGGCCATCCTGATGCGCCACCCCGGCGTCCGGATTTCCGTCGTTGGGCATATTTGCAACAGCGAAACACAGACGGAGCCGGCCGAAACAGGCAGCGCGAGGGCAAACGCGGTGGCGCGGTACCTGAGGAGTAAGGGTATCCGGCGCGGCAGGATCGACGTGGGCAGCGCCCCTGAGAGCGATCCCGTCGTGCCCAACAATCCCGCGGCCAACTACCGGAAGCGGCGCGCCGTGATCACATTGGAGTAAGGCTTCCGGCGGTTTTCTGAAAAAATTTCGGTAAATTGCCGGTACGGGTTAATCTTTGGATCATGGTCATCAGCGTAAACGGCGTCGAACACCAGATAACCGCGGACCCGGACACCGCGTTATTGACAATCTTGCGAAACCATCTGGAACTGACCGGTAGTAAATACGGCTGCGGGGAAGGCGCATGCGGCGCCTGCACGGTTCTGATCAACGGAAGGCCGGTCCACTCCTGCATCACGCCCGTCAGCGCCGTTGCAGGCAAGGATATCACCACTATAGAAGGACTTGAAAAAAACGGCAGGTTGCACGCGGTCCAGGAAGCATTCCTTGCCGTCGACGTTTTCCAATGTTCCTACTGCGCGTCGGGCATGATCATGTCTGCCGTTGCGTTGCTCGAGTCCAACCCCTCACCATCCGAAGAAGCCATCAGGAGAGCGATGAACGGAAATATCTGCCGGTGCGGCACCTATCCGCTTATCATCAGGGCCATCAGGCACGCTTCTCAAACATAAATCTGCAGGCGATGGAAAAACCGGATTTTACGATCGATCGTCGAAAATTTCTGAAAATTACCGGAGGCGGCCTGGTCGTCGCGTTGGTCTTCAAGAATTTTTCGGCCGTTGCCGGCGACATCCGGCATGGCACGCCGACGCTGCCGGCAAGCGAAGTGGGCGCCTGGATCCGGATCGGCGAAGACGGGTTGGTGGACGTCTACACCGGGAAAGTGGAGTTCGGCCAGAACATCCGCACCTCCCTGGCGCAGATCGTAGCCGAAGAACTTAAATTACCCATGTCTTCCGTCACCATGATCATGGGAGACACCGACCTCGTTCCCTACGACGCCGGCACATTCGGGAGCCGGACTACGCCGCAAATGGGTACACAGTTGCGCAGGGCGGCAGCGACCGCACGCGACACGCTTGTTGAAATGGCCGCCAAAAAATGGGGTACGGGCGTTGCCGGCCTAAAGGCCGAAGATGGCATGATCGTGAATGGTTCGGGGAAGCAAAAATTGGGGTACGGCGCGCTTACAAAGGGCCAGCAGATCCTCAGGACGATCCCGGACGATGTTCCCGTCATTGCGGCGAACGACTGGAAAATAGCGGGAAAATCGGTGCCCAAGGCGGACGGGCGGCTCTATATTTCCGGCAAACATGCCTACGTGTCCGACATGCACGTCCCCGGAATGCTGTATGGCAAGGTCCTCCGTGCGCCATCTTACAACGCGAAGCTGGTTGCCGCCGATACGTCGAAGGCGGAAAAGATGCCCGGCGTGGTGCTGATCCGGGATGGGGACTTCGTCGGCGTAGCCGCTCCCGATGTCGTTACCTCAACCAGGGCGCTGGAGATGATCTCCGCCAGTTGGCAGGAAGAGACCGGCCAGCCGTCCAACGGGGAGATCTTCGATTATCTCGTAAAAAACGCGACTGCGTCCGGAAACGAAACGGGTGCCGATAACAAGGGTGATGTCGCCGCCGGACTATCCCAGGCGGATTTTCAGCATGCGCAAACCTACCACATCAACTATATCGCCCATGTGCCGCTCGAGCCGCGGGCGGCATTGGCCGAATGGAACGGCGGGAAACTGACGGTTTGGACCGGAACCCAGCGGCCGTTCGGCGTACAGGAAGAGCTTATGCGCGCCTTTCAGTTGAAAAAGGAAAATGTTCGCGTGATCGTGCCCGACACCGGATCCGGGTATGGCGGGAAGCACAGCGGGGAAGCGGCTATCGAGGCTGCCCGCATGTCCAAAGGGGCCGGAAAGCCTGTGAAACTCGTTTGGACAAGGGAAGAAGAATTCACATGGGCGTATTTTCGGCCGGGTGGGGTAGTGGAGGTGGCCGGGGGCGTGAAGAAGAATGGGACGATTACGGCCTGGAAATTCATCAACTACAATTCCGGCAGCCCCGGGATGGAAACGCAATACCGCGCGGCCAACCAACAAATCGTCCATCTCCCTTCAAAAACGCCTTTGCGGCAAGGTTCATACCGGGCGCTGGCCGCAACCGGTAACGTGTTTGCGCGCGAGTGTCACATGACCGACCTGGCGAGAGGGATACATATGGATCCGCTCGAATTCCGGATGAGGAATCTGGAAGATGACCGGTTCAAGGCGGTGCTGCAGGCCGCGGCCAACGCGTTTGGCTGGCATGGCCCGAAGCCGGCAGGGCATGGCTTCGGGATCGCGGGCGGCTTTGAAAAAGGTGGGCATATCGCGACCTGCGCGGAAGTGTCGGTCAATGAAGACAAGGAAGTCAAAGTCCTTCGGGTGACGCAGGCATTCGAATGCGGGGCGATCGTAAACCCTCACCATCTTGAAAATCAGATCACGGGCGCGATCATCATGGGGATTGGCGGCGCGCTCTTCGAAAAGATCGAATTCGCGCGCGGAAAGATCCTGAATTCCAGCATGTCGGCCTACCGCGTGCCGCGATTTAATGACGTCCCGAAAATCGATGTTGTGCTGCTCGACCGCAAGGATCTCCCGTCCGCGGGGGCCGGCGAGGCGGGTATTGTAGGCATCGCGCCAGCCATCAGAAATGCTATCCTCGACGCAACAGGAGTTGCCCTGACGACGTTGCCGATGATCCCGAACGGGACGCTGGCATAGTTACGCGACAGACCGTCACGAACGCGATAGCGCACGAATAGTCATCCCGGACACGATGGGCCATCCTGGCAAAACGCATATCCGGCAATAGAGTGTGGTCAGTCTAGGGCTTTCCGTAGAACACGAAAGCCATTACCCAAATAAATACAAGGAGTACGGCCGTCTGGTAATAGCACCAGAAAGTGTTCATTCCGTTCTCCTTGTCATATCTTACAAGACTGACAAACACCCCGATGATGGGTACCCAATATATTAGTCTATTGGCCATAAACTAATCACTCCTCAAGGCAAAGATAGGCCAGTCGGGGCTTGCGACGCGCAACCTGATAAAGTTTTGCATGTTGTTAATGTGTTAATGTTATGCTCCCCTTATTTCCTGAGGTCATAGCACAACTCCACCATTCCGTTCCTGTAAGCGACGACATTGGACAAGTGAAGGAGATATTCCTGGCGGATGTTTTCAAAGAATGGCTTTCCGCCGCCAAGGATGATCGGCAGCACCGACATCCGGATTTCATCGGCGAGCCCGGCCGTAATAAAGGACTTTGTGAGCGCTGCGCCGCCCACCACCCATACGTTCCTGTAACTGGGCTTCAACCGGTCGTTTACCAGCGCTTCGGGCGTGCCGGAATAAGTTTCGACGCTTTCTCTTTCAACGGGTAACCCCCGGCTCGTCATGACGATCGTCGGTGTATCGCCATAAGCCCACCCGTAGGACCTGGATAATTCCAGCGCCAATTCGTAGGTTCGGGAACCCATGATATAGCAGTCGACCGTCTTCAGGAATTCCCAAACATCCAAACCGGCCTCGCCCTTCTCATACAAGTCGGTCGTCTCGAACCATGACATGCTGTTATCGGCACGCGCGATCATGCCATCCAGGCTGGAGACCATGTGGATCGTTATTTTCAACGGATCGCTCATCATTTGCGGCCGAATTTACCCTATTTACCAATACGAATCACGTAGCTGCCTTTTCTTCGCCGCCAAAAATTTTTTCGGACATCGGTGTCGAAAAGGTTAATACGAAGTTAAAAACAACTATCTTTACGGAGCTTTAATCGAACATCCTCCTAATCGCTTCTTCAGCCCGCCGTAGTCCAAACCAGTTTGCTTAATTATGAATGGGAGGATCCTCATTTTCACTTTCCTTTTCGGGGGATTTGGTGCCGGGGCGGAGGCGCAACCAGGCATCAGCATTTCACCCGCCGCAATCCCCAACGGACAGTACGGAACAGCCTATCCAAACCAGTCCCTTACTGCAACCGGCGGTTCATCGCCATATACTTTTACGGTAACGTCGGGACATTTGCCGGCGGGAATGACTTTAACGCAGGACGGCAGCTTGTCCGGTACGCCGGCGGCGGCCGGCAAATACGCTTTTACCGTCACCGCCCAGGGCAAGAAACGCGGGCGCGGAAAAGACGGCAACGATGGTGCGGCGTCCGGCTCGGTGAAGTATACGATGAATGTGGATCCGGCCACCGTGACCGTCACCGCGGACAATGCTGCCATGACCTATGGCGGATCGCTTCCCGTTTTAGCCGCGACGTACACAGGTTTTGTCAACGGCGACAACGCAAAGAGCCTGAAGACCGAAGCCCGTGTGACAACCGTCGCGACCATGACTTCGCCTGCCGGCACATATGCCATCAACGCCGCGGGCGCAGCGGATCCCAACTACACCTTTAAGTATAACGCCGGGGTGCTCACCATCACAAAGGCCAGTCTCCGTATCACCGCAGACAGCAAGAGCATGGCTGCCGGCAGCTCGCTGCCGACCTTTACGGTCAGCTATTCGGGTTTCGTCAACAGGGACGACGCAGCTTCTTTGACAAGGCAACCTGTGATAACTACGACTGCCACCGCCGCTTCGCCCGCCGGCACTTATCCGATCACCGCGTCCGGCGCCAGTGATCCGAATTATGCGATCTCTTATTCACCCGGAACGCTGACGATCAGCGCCGGCACGGTACACATCACCGCCAACGCAGAGACGAAACAATATGGAGCGCCCGACCCGGCTCTGACATATTCCGTGAGCGGATTACCCGGCGGCAACTCCGGTGCCATTACCGGCAGTCTGAGCCGGGCACAGGGAGAGGACGCGGGCCGGTACGCGATAACCATTGGCAGTCTCAGCGCCGGCGGCAACTACCGGATCGATTTCACCGGCAATTTTCTGACCATCACGAAAGCTTCCCAGCAGATCGATTGGGCGCAAAAACTGACGGTGGGCTGCAACACGTCCAGCCAGGTACTACTCAACGCCAGGGCAAGCAGCGGCCTGCCGGTGGCCTATTCTGTATCGGATAACAGCATCGCGACCGTATCGGGGAATGTGCTGACCCTGCTTAAACCAGGCACCGCCGTCATCACGGCTACGCAGGTGGGCGACGGCAACTACAATGCCGCTCCCCCCGCCACAGATACGGTCGTCTTTCAGCCTGCCTCGCTGATCGCGCAGCACTTTAATGACGCTATCTTTTTTGACAATAGCAGCGGGAATTATGTGCAATGGCAATGGTATAAGGATGGCGCAGCCGTCGCGGGCGATACGACCCCCTATTACAGCGAAGAACCTTCTTTGGACGGGCAATATTTTGTGATCGCAACCGCGAGGGATGGGCAGCAAGTCCAAAGTTGCACACTGACCATTGCGCCGGGTTCGGCAATTGCCGGCGGCCTGCAGGTGCAACCAAACCCTGTCCGCAAGGGCGAGCTGGCTACCGTCGTCAGCAACTATCCGGCCGCGGCACTGCAGGGAGCCGTCCTGCAGATCTCGGACATTGCCGGCAGGGTACTGCAGCAAATAGCAAATGTTCAGCCGTCGATGCAGATCACCGTGCCGGCCGGAAATGGGTTGTATATCGTCAGTCTGATGTTGGCGGGCGGTCAACGGGTGACCACCAACCTGCTCGTTCAGGAATAGATGCTAAAGTAACAT
>DATNBP010000014.1:0-40714 GCA_035572015.1 Puia sp.
AGGATCGTAGAAGGTTATTTCGGTCTTTTTGCGGATATAGTCGTAGTCTTTCCGCTTGGGATAGGTGTCTCCCATGCCGTTTTCGAAAAGTCCCGAACTCCCGGTGAGGGTCAGGGACCTGATCCGTTCCGGGTGCCGGAGCACATGCATCAGGGCCACGTGGCCCCCCAGCGAATTTCCCAGCAAATTGATTTGGTTATAATTCCGGTGTTCGATGAATTTGTTGACAAATTTTTCCAGCCCTCCGACCGTCGTATGGATGAGATCCAGGTCCAACAAAGGCAATATCGGCACCACGACCTTATAATCCTTTCGAAAATAGTCGATCTGGCCGCTGAAATTGCTCAGCGCGCCGAACAACCCGTGTAACAGTAACAGCGGTTCGCCTTGTCCTTCCTCAATGAATCTGAACTTATCTTCTTGTTTGATTTCGTATTCCATCAGCTATTAAGATTCTATCCCGTGAATATCCGTATTCAACCGCTAAAATAAACGTTTTAGTGCAAATTTACACGTGCCGGTGCACATTAAACAGTCGCTGCTTCCCTGGCTTACCGGCTGGCGAACCGACCAAAAAAGTCTTCCAGTCTGGTAAACATCCCCTCGAACCACGGTACAAATTTACCGAATTCATCGATTACCACCGGACCCCAGGGCCGGATATAGGGGTAAGTTACCGAAGCGTTAAGCGTCCGGGCCCCGACCAGGTGCAGTTGCGTGGCATAAAACAAGGCAACGCTTAATATGATCGTATAAATAACGGCATACAACAATACGCCTCCCAATTTATTCAACCACCCCATCATGGCGAGGTCGACCGCCTTCTCCAGCATCCTGGCCCCAAGCCGGACGAGGATAATGACCGCGAGGAGGATCAGCACAAAGGCAAGCACCGGCAGCCATCGGGAAGGATGCCGCGCCGCCGTCGAAGCGGAGGCCGCAACGGTGGCAGACAACCGGATCGCCGCGGCCAGCCCCACGAAGATCGCGAGGGCGGACAGGACGGAGATAATGATGCCATGCCTGATCCCTCTGAAAATGGCCATGACCAGGAGCAGCAGGAAAATGACATCGATCGTCATGACTTGTTCAAAAGCGCTTTGGCCATAGCGCCGATCGCTTTGCCGTCGGCCTGTCCGGCCAGTTGTTTGGTCGCAGCGCCCATGACCTTGCCCATATCGGCCGGTGTGGAAGCGCCGGTTTCCGCGATGATGCGGAGGATCGCCGTCTTCAACGCCTCGTCATCGAGCTGGCTCGGAAGGAACCGCTCGATCACCCGGATCTCTTCTTCCTCCTTTTTTGCCAGGTCCGGCCGGTTCTGCTGCTGGTAGATCGCCAGGGAATCCTTGCGTTGTTTCACCAGCTTTTGCAGCAGTCTGGCTTCATCGGCTTCTTTGAGCTCGCCGCCCGCGCCTTCTGATGTCTTTGCGAGAATGATCGCCGCCTTGATGGCGCGGAGGCCGCGCAGCCCGGCCTCGTCTTTTGCCAGCATGGCGGTCTTCAGATCGGCCATGACCTTTTGTTCCAGTCCCATATTTAAAGTTTGTTAGATTTCAACTGCTGTTCCCGGAACTTGTTGTAGAAATCCCGTGCGAACTGTTTCATATCGTTCACCAGGTTCTGGTCCTGGGTAGCCCGCAGATAGGTTTCGGCCATGGTCATCAGGGTCTGATAAAAAAAATCAGCCATTTCATCCACCATCATTTCCTTTGTCCAAAGGTCTATGCGCAACGCCGTCTTCTCCGCACCATCCCAGAACGCCAGCATCATAGCCTTTGCCTTCCTGGCGCTATCGGACGTCGAATCCGATGCGTTCCAAAGAATGTCTTCCGGGACCCGGTCCTTGTCCAATGTAACATCGATGCTGATAGATGAAGTTGCCATATTATTTTTTTAGCAAGCCGCAATTTCGGTTATAACGCGCTTTTCGCAAATTTAATAAGAACCCGGCTGCTGTTTTTACTGGACGGCCTCCCCCGGCGCCCCCGTGAAACCGGAACGAACGGCATCCACGAACCGCTCCCGGCTGAACTCGCCCAGCCGCCCAAAGCCCCGGCCGATCAACTCTTCCCGCAACTGCTCCTCTTTGTAAATGCGCATCAGCTGCGCCGCGAGGACAGCCGGATCACTCCGGTCCATACCACCGCCGGGGTTGCCCGCCATCTCCTCCAAAATCCCGCCGCCCGTGACGATCGCGGGCACGCCCGCCTTCCACGCGTTGACCAGCGGCACCCCCAGGTGGTCCCCCTCAAAGGGAAAAACGGCCGCATACGCGGCGCCCGCGAGCGCGTCCCTGCCGGCGGCTGCGCCCGCCGCCCAGTCTATGTCGTTCTTGTATTTATAAGACCGCAGCCGTTCCCTGGCCGCCGGGGCATCGTCGATCCTTCCGTCAAGCACAAGCCGCATTTGCGAAAGCTGGCGCTTTTTGAACAGGGAGAAAGCCTTCAACAGGTACACCAGATCCTCCTCGCCGGCGCCGGTAAGATCGGCGAAAAAGAATTCCTTGCCCCCGGTCCGCTGCGATCTGACCGCCGTTTTCTCTTCCCCCGACAGCGGCCTGATGCCATCCCCCGGGAACGCGCGCAACACCCGGATCTTCCCGGCGGAGGCCGGTGCGGATCCCGCCAACAGCTCACGGTCCGCCTCCGAAAAGCAAAATACCGCCGACGCGCGCGCAAGGCTCGCGGCGAGTCGGCCGCGATACAACGGGTGCACCGTGTCCGGTGACTGAAAGGCGGGTTCGGCCCTGCCAGGCATCCAGATACATTGGCGAATGCCGCACTCTGCGGCGGCTATACCCCCCGTTAGCACCAGCAGGTCCGCCTGCAGCCGGCGGGCCAGCCGCGGGATGGTCCGGTCATACCACCAGCTCCATCCTGCCTTTCCGGGTATCGCCCTCCGGACGATCACCGTGCCGGGCAGGCGCGGGAAATTGCCCGCCCTGTAGCGTTGATCCGCCACGACGATCCATTCCACTTCGTCGGCGGCGTCGGAGGCGCCTGATGCCCGCCCTGTAGCCCGGCCTGATGCCCCGCCGGCCGCTTCCCCCGAGCCTTCCCCGGCCACGCCGCCGGCCACTCCCACCGAGCCTTCCCCGGCCACTCCACCGGACGCTCCGCCCGACCCCGCCACTCCACCCGACGCTCCCGCCGTGGCCCCTTCAGCCAACCCAAAAACTGCCCCGGCCGCCAGATCCCTGAAAGCGGTGGCAATCAACCGGCTTCTTTCGGATTCCGGGCCTGCATGCTGCAGCGGCCGTGCATCGAGCAAAATGCGCATAAGCAAAGGTAACCGATACGGGGATTTACGGCGGCGAGCCGCTGTTTATCCACCAAATTTAAGCATCAAAACATTGCAAATCAGCTATTTTAGATATACAACACTTCAAAAAGGTGTGGTTTTTACGGTCCCTCCAAATTGCGTACTAGTGCTTTGGCTTCATTGTTGCAGTTGAGTAATTTTGACTTAATCCGATATCTTTTTAAAATCCGTGCTTATGAAACGTGTGTACCCTTTATTATTTACTGCCATGCTATTGGCGGTAACCCTGCCCCGGACAGTATCGGCGCAATGTACTTGCACCGGCGGCGTACCGGCCACCCCGGTCGATTATTACGTCACTTTTTCTCCGACAAATACGGCCACCACCACCGTCAATTTTCCGCAATTCAACCCGGCGATCGGCACGCTTGCCTGTCTCAAACTCAGGGACAGCATTTCCGGTGTCTCGACCACCCATGTGCAGAACACGGGATCGGACACAGCCGAGTTCGAATTTCTGTTGACGGTATCCAACAACATCAAGGGCCCGGCCGGCGGCGGGATCAATATCGTCCAACCCTATAACATGACTTATGGGCCGGATAGCCTGGCGCCGCTGGGCGTGCCGGGCGATACGATCACTTACGGGCCGGATACGATCTTCAATAATGCCACCGGATCGGGAAGCACGACTAATACGGCGCCGTATCTTGGCCTCGGGCAGGTCGCCTTTACGTATACGATCAGCGGCGGCGTCAACTCGCTCGAAGGCGGCCTGAACTATACCGCAGGTCCTACCACCATTTACTGGGGCGAATTCCATCTGACCTACTACTGGTGTCCCGCGGCGCCGCTGGCGGTGTCCATCCAGGATTTTACCGCGGTGCCCGACGCATCCGGCATCCTGCTTCAATGGCTGGCCAACAATCAGGAACCCAATACGACATATGAAATCCAGATCAGTACGAACGGAAAGGACTTCAGTCCGCTCGGCGAAGCAGAGAGTGGTGCTGCTGCAACAGGTTCTGCTTCAAAATACCAGTATCAATACAACCTTAATTCAGCTCCTGTGGGCAAATACTGGTTCCGCGTCCAGGAAACGGATGGCGACGGAAAAGTAAGCTATTCGGAGGTTGTGGTCGTCGATCCGAACCGCAACGATGCCGGCGGGATCAGTTACCAGACCTACCCGAATCCGGCCACCAACAGCCTCATGTTCCAGTTCAACGGCAATCAGACGGGCCGGTTCCTGCTGCAGTTGGTCAATACTGCCGGCCAGATCGTGCAGGAGACCGCAGCCACCCTCACGGGTACCAGCCAGATCCGGATGAACCTGAGTCCGCAACCGGTTAAAGGCCTGTATTTCCTCCGCGCCACCGACCTGACGCATAACCGGAGTTATACGAGCAAGATATTTGTTGAATAACCTGTCCTGCGAAATGACCATGTCTGATGAAAAACCTGCCTGGCGGCCGCCGGGCGGGTTTATTCAGCTTTTTACTGTAGATTTGTCTCAAAATCATTTCATTTGCCTACGATAGAAAACATGGAGTATAATACCACCAGGAATCACTTGGTGATGCGTGAATATGGCCGGCATATCCAAAAGATGATCGAGTACCTGCTCACGCTGGAGGACAAGGAAAAACGCCAGCGCAACGCTTATGCGGTGATCGAGCTGATGGGCTTCCTGAATCCCCATCTTAAGAATGTCGAAGACTTCCGGCACAAGCTCTGGGACCACCTTTTCCTGATCTCGGACTTCAGGCTGGAGGTAGCTTCTCCTTACCCGATCCCCACAAGGGAAACGCTCAGAGCGAGGCCAAAGCCGCTTAAGTACCCGAAGCGATACCCGAAACTGTCCCATCTGGGCAAGAACCTCGAGATCGTGATCAACAAGGCGCTCGCCGAGGAGAACCCCGACAAACGGAACGGGTTCGCCAATGCCGTCGCCTACTATATGAAACTGGCGTATAACAACTGGCACAAAGAGACCGTCCACGACGATGCCATCCAAAGCGAGCTCACGCAGATCACCAACGGCCAGCTCGAATTCACGAACACGCCCTATGTCAAAAGCTTCCGTCCGAACGAAGGCCGCGACAACGGGAACGTCGCCAACGGCAACCGCGCCAACTACCCCGATTACCGCAACAAACGGAACCAGAAGTTCCAGCAACGCAACAACAACCGCAATAACGACCGGAACAACGACCGCGGCGGGAATAAATTCAAAAAGAAAAGATACTAACCGGCAGCAGCGTGCATTCATTCGAAGTCATCGGTGGCCAGCGATTGAAAGGCGAGATCACTCCGCAGGGAGCCAAGAATGAAGCATTGCAGATCATCAGCGCGGTACTGCTCACACCCGAAAAGATCACCATCTCCAACATCCCCGACATCCTGGATGTCAACCTGCTCATCGAGCTGCTCGGGGAAATGGGTGTCAGGACGGATCGCATCTCACGCGATACCTGTATTTTCCAGGCCGACCAGATCGACATCGACTACCTGAAGAGCGAGGATTTTCGAAACAGGAGCGGTCGCCTGCGGGGATCGGTGATGTTAGCCGGCCCGATGCTCGCCCGTTTCCGGAAGGCCTTTATTCCAAAGCCGGGCGGCGACAAGATCGGCCGGCGAAGGCTGGATACGCATATCATCGGCTTTGAAAAGCTGGGCGTTGAATTCCGCTATCAGCCGGAAGACGGTCTCTTTCACCTCGAAGCGCCCCGTCTGAAAGGCTGTTATCTGCTGTTGGACGAACCATCGGTCACCGGCACCGCCAATATCATCATGGCGGCTGTCATGGCGGAAGGGACCACCACCATCTATAATGCCGCCTGCGAACCCTATATCCAGCAATTGTGCAGGATGCTCACCCGCATGGGCGCCAGGATCAGCGGCATCGGCAGCAACCTCCTGGTTATCGAAGGAGTGTCCTACCTCGGCGGCACCGCGCACCGGATGCTTCCGGACATGATTGAGATCGGCTCCTTCATCGGCCTGGCGGCCATGACCCGGAGCGAGATCACGATCCGCAACGCGGGACTCGAAGACCTCGGGATCATCCCCGAGAAATTCCGGCAGCTGGGCATCCGGATGGACTTCCGGGGCGACGATATCCATATCCCCGAGCAGGAGATCTATGAGATCCAGAGCTTCCTGGACGGCTCCGTCCTGACGATATATGACCATCCCTGGCCCGGCTTCACGCCGGACCTGCTCAGCATCGTGCTGGTGGTCGCCACACAGGCCCGGGGGACGGTGCTGATCCATCAAAAAATGTTCGAAAGCCGGCTCTTTTTCGTAGACAAGCTGATCGACATGGGCGCGCAGATCATCCTTTGCGACCCGCACCGCGCGGCCGTCGTAGGCCTGGCCAGGGAGCAGCGGCTCCGCGGGATCAGTATGAGCAGCCCGGATATCCGCGCGGGCGTCGCCCTGCTGATCGCAGCGCTGAGCGCCGAGGGCCGGAGCGTGATCCAGAATATCGAACAGATCGACAGGGGATACCAGTACATTGACCATCGCCTGCGGCAATTGGGGGCCCAAATCACGCGAATATGAGTGCCGGGCAAAAGATCGTCATCATCACCGCCCCGTCCGGCGCCGGGAAAACCTCCATCACCCGCTTCCTGCTGGGCAAGTATCCCGACAAACTCGCCTTTTCAGTCTCCGCCGCCACCCGGTCGCCCCGCGTCTATGAGAAGGACGGCGAGGACTACTATTTTCTGTCCATGGAAACCTTCAAGCAAAAGATCCAACGGAACGAATTCGCGGAGTGGGAAATGGTGTATGAAGGGAAATATTACGGGACGCTGAAGAGCGAGCTGGACCGCATCTGGAAAACCGGCCGGACCCCGCTGCTGGACATCGAAGTCAAAGGCGCCATCCATATCCGCGAGCAATACCCCGGCTCGACGCTCGCGCTCTTTATCGAGCCGCCCTCCGTGGACGAGCTCCGGCGCCGGCTGGAGATGCGCGGCACCGAAACGGTGGAGAGCCTGCTGGCCCGTGTCAATAAGGCCTCCTACGAGATCTCCTTCAAACATCATTTCGACCGCATCATCGTCAACGACGACCTGCAAAAGGCCTGCGCCCAGGCCGAAAAAGCCATCCTCGGCTTCCTGTCCGCCTGAGCCGCCGGCGGCGGAGGGGGCGGCAACGCCCGGGGACGCGGTGCCTCCCACGGCACGCAACACATAAAATATTCAATTTTTCGGCTATTTTAGCAGTCCGGTTCATATGATCAATACATATACCCTCATCTGGATTGTAGTGGCATGGGTGATGATCGCCTTTTTTTCAGGGATCCAGGTCGCCTTTATGCGCGCTAACAAATTGGCGATCGAACTAAAGAAGAAGCAGGGGCTCGCCAGCGGCATCATCCTGTCCCGGTTCGTCGACAATCCGGTACAATTCACCGGCACCACCCTGGCGGGGTTCAACCTGTTCCTGGTCATCTTCGGCCTGATGGTGGGTGAAACCTTCCTGCCGCTCTGGAACATCCTGGTTAACAAGGTCCATATGGACAACAGTTGGGTGAACGCGTTCAGGCTTTTTGCCGAGACGATGGCGGCTTCCGCCTTTATCCTGCTGTTCGGCGAATTCATCCCCCGGGCGCTTTTCCGGGCGAAAAGCAATTCCCTGCTCAGCTTTTTCGCCGGGACCATGGATGTGCTGAGCAAGCTCCTGTACCCGGTCGCCCGCTTCTTTGCCGCCATCGCGGAGTGGGTCCTGAAATATGTCTTCAACGTCAGGATGGACGAGCGGAAAGCCGCTTTTTCAGGTACCGACGTCGATCATTTCCTGCAACAGACGCGGGAAACCGAAGAGGACGGGAACGACATGAACCGCCATCTTTTCGAGGCGGCCCTCGCGCTTCCCAAGGTCAGGGTCCGGGAATGCCTGGTGCCCCGGAAGGAGATCGAAGGCGTGGAAGGAAATATGACCATGGAGGAGGTGAGGAAGAAATTTGTCGATACGCGGTTGAGCAAACTGGTCGTATACGAAGGCAACCTGGACCATGTGACGGGGTATATCCACCAGCTCGATCTCTTCAAAAACCCGGATCGCATCGGGACCATCCTGCATCCCATCCCTGCCGTGCCGGAAAGCATGAGCGCCACCGACCTCATCAATAAATTCAGCCGGGAGCGGAAAAGTATCGCCTGGGTCGTCGATGAATTTGGCGGCACCGCGGGCATTGTGACGATGGAGGACCTCCTGGAGGAGATCTTCGGCGAGATCCGCGACGAATACGACACCGAGGAATTCGAGGAGAAAAAGCTGTCTAACGACGAGTATATTTTTTCCGGCCGCCTGGAGTTGGACTATATCAACCGGAAATATGGCCTCGACCTCCCGGAAAGCGATTCCGAAACCTTGTCCGGATACATCATCAACCAGCACGTGACCATTCCGCGGCTAAAAGACCGCATCATCATCGGCGATTACGAATTCGAGATCGTTAACGTCAGCGATACCCGGATCGAAATGGTCCGCGTGAAAGTCCTCAAATAGCCACTCCCCGCTTTTCCGTTAACCAATGTTAAGCCGTGGTTAAACGGCCTCCGATTTTTCTTCATCCTGATCTTTTTACCCAACTTCGTTCAACCAATCGGAACAATCCAATCTTTTTTCATAGGTCAGTTAGGAGTAAACAATGCACTCTGTCATGGGGTGCTTGTTTTTTCATCGGGCGCCGAAGCCTTGGCGAAGGCGGCTCACCCATCGGGCGCCGAAGCCTTGGCGAAGGCGGTCTCGCTTACTACTTACTCCCCATGCCGCTTCCAGATCTCGGTCTTCATCTGCACCCGCTCGATATCCTGGCGGTAGTCCTTGATCTTTTCGTCGTTCTGACTGGCAAGGATCGCCTTCTCGAAGTAGAACACCGCTTTTTCGTAGTTGCGCCGCAGCTCCTCCACCATGGCAAACCTCCCGTAAACCCATGACTTGTCGATCGTCCTGACGCGCAGGCATCTTTCGAGGTGCTGCTGGAGTTCGTCAAACCGCTCCATATCCATCAGCAGGGCCGCAATGTGAAAGTAAGAGTGCGGATACAGCGGATCGCATTTGATCGCCGTCTGGAAATGGATTTCCGCCTTGCCATAGTCGTCGAACTGCGTTTTGTACAACCAACCCATGGAATTGTGCGCCTGCGGGCTGTCAGGCTCATCGTAGAGAATACTTTCATACTTTTTGAAGGCTTCCGCATAATTGTTGTTCTTGATGTCTGCTTCGGCCTCCAGGTACAGCTCTTCTGAATTTGCATTCATAGTTCAAATATTTATTACCATCCCAGCACCCAGGCGAAGATCAGGGGTGCAACGATGGTGGCGTCGCTCTCTACAATAAATTTCGGGGTATGGATATCCAATTTTCCCCAGGTAATCTTTTCGTTCGGCACTGCGCCCGAATAGGACCCGTAGGACGTGGTCGAATCCGAGATCTGGCAAAAATAGCTCCAGAAGGGAACGTCATGCCATTCCAGGTCCTGGTACATCATTGGCACCACGCAGATCGGAAAATCTCCGGCGATCCCGCCGCCGATCTGGAAAAATCCCACTCCTTTGCCGCTGCTGTTTTCGCGGTACCAGCCGGCCAGCCAGGCCATATATTCAATCCCGTTTTTGACGGTGCTTGCTTTCAGCTCTCCTTTGATCACATAACTCGCGAATATATTTCCGGTGGTGCTGTCCTCCCAGCCGGGAACGACGATGGGTATGTTGCGCTCCGCCGCGGCGACGATCCAGCTGTCTTTCGGATCGATCTCATAATATTGCCTGAGGTCGCCGCTCAGCACGACCTTGTACAGGAACTCATGCGGGAAGTACCGTTCATTCTTTGCCTCCGCGTCCTTCCAGATTTGTACGAGGTGCCGCTGCAGACGCCGGAATGCCTCCTCTTCCGGGATACAGGTATCCGTCACGCGGTTATAGTGGTTCTCCAGCAGGTTCCATTCCTCCTGCGGCGTCAGGTCCCGGTAGTTGGGCACCCGGCGATAGTGGCTGTGCGCCACGAGGTTCATCACATCCTCTTCGAGATTGGCGCCGGTACAGGTGATGATGTCGACCTTTCCCTGCCGGATCATTTCGGCCAGCGAGATACCCAGCTCCGCCGTGCTCATGGCTCCCGCCAGCGTGATCATCATTTTTCCGCCTTCCAGCAAATGCTTTTCATATCCCTTTGCCGCATCGATCAGCGCTGCCGCATTGAAATGCCGGTAGTGATGGGAAATGAAGTGCGAAACGGGGCCCTTGTTCATACTGTTCTGTTTGGATGTCGATGAGCCGCAAAAGTAAAGGATTTTACGGACAGCAGAAAGCCGGCTCTACTTTATGTGTTCGAGCCGGCTTCAAAGGCCGCAGGCCTCTTTACCATTCAAAAACTACCGTGCGCTAATGCCCGTTCTGGCAATGATCAAAGTTCGTCTTTCCGTTGTTTGCTGTATACATTCCAGGAGGAGAGGTCCTCAGACCGCAACACGATCTTCTTGTCGCTATTCTCCAGCGTGACATAATAACTGGTTCCACCGTCGGCCGAGATCTCGAACAGGTCGGAGATCCAAAAGCCGGTGTAATCTCTCCGCAGGCTCGTGATCAGATTGATCGGCAGCTGGTCGGAAGTGATATTGCGGACTACCGCCTGAAGGTTGCCGTAATTATTGTAATACGCGGTCAGGATCTGCCCGGAGTACGAGAAGGTTGCCTTCAGCAATTTGTCGGTCGCCTGCCATTTGATGTCGGTTGCCGTTGCGAAATCCTTTTTGAAAGCGTCGCGTGCTTCCTGCGAAATTTCATCCTTGTTTCCTGTTGCGAATGCGCTGAATCCCATCATGACTACTGTTGCGAGGGATAAGATCATCTTTTTCATGTTATTTGTCTTTATAAGTTTGTTTTAAAATTTCTGTTTTACGATCGTTTGATATTATAGACGCGGGCTGTTCAGGTGATGTTGCATTTTCCGCGAAAATTTTTTTTAAAGAGCTTTGCCGTCGTTTCCTCTCTTCGCCAGTCGACACAAACCTAAGACGCAACAAAAATATCTATGTTACACTCCGGTCCAAACTAATATTGACCAGTGGACAGCGGGATAGGACCAATAGCACGGGACCGGTGCCTGACTGTTAGCAGCCGGCTTTTTTGCTCGCCCGGAAACCCTTATCCGGCGCGGGTTTGGTCCCAATTCTTAACGAAATACTAAAATGAGCGGTCAATCTGTTAAAATAAATTTCCGGTAAATTGCAGATCGATCGACACAACAAATTGAACGTTTGAATTACCTGGCACACGCATATCTGTCGTTTGACATTCCGGAAATCGTCACGGGAAACATGATCAGCGATTTTGTAAAAGGACGCCGGAAATCGGAATTTCCTTTGCGGATCCGGACAGGCATTTCCCTGCATCGGGCGATCGACGGCTTTACCGACACGCACCCCGCCACTCACCGTGCGAAATCCTATTTTCGCCGGGAATATGGTCTGTATTCCGGACCGCTCACGGACATCCTGTACGATCATTTCCTTGCCAACGATCCGACCATCTTTCCCGAAGCCGGTGACCTTTCCCGATTTGCCGCGTCCACCTACGCGCATCTCGCCGGTTTTTCCGATTTTTTCCCCGAGCGCTTTGCCCGGCTCTTTCCCTATATGCGCGACATGGACTGGTTTTCGGGCTACCGAACCTTCGCCGGCATTTTTGCCAGCCTTGGCGGCCTGGCCCGCCGGGCGAAGTACATGCCCGCTCCTGACGCCGCCTGCCGCCTTTTCGAGACGCACTATGCAGCGCTGCGGGACTGTTACCTCGCCTTTTTCCCCGACCTCGCCGCATTTGCCGCCGGGACCCTGGCGGAACTGGAACGCGAAGGCGGTACCGAAAAAATTGGATAATTTCGGGGCATGTGCGGCATTGCAGGCATCCTGTCGGCCAATCCGGCAAGGATCACCCCAGAACGGCTAAAAACGATGACGGACGCCATCGCGCACCGCGGCCCCGACGGGGAAGGGCACTGGGTGGATACCGCCGACGGCATTGCGCTGGGGCACCGGCGCCTGTCGATCCTGGACCTGAGCCCCGCCGGATCACAGCCGATGCATTGCCTCGACCGTTACACCGTCATCCATAACGGCGAGATCTACAACCACATCGAGCTTCGCAACACATTGATATCCAAAGGATATTCCTTCAACTCGCGGACGGATACCGAGCTGATCCCCGCCGCCTACGACTGCTTCGGCGCGGATTGCCTGCAATATTTCGAGGGTATGTTTGCGTTTGCGCTCTGGGACCGCCACGACAAAAGTCTTTTCCTGGCCCGCGACCGTTTTGGGGAAAAACCACTCTTTTATTACCGGGATGAAACGCAATTTCTTTTCGCCAGCGAAATGAAGGCGCTGTGGGCTGCAGGGGTGCCTAGGTACTGTAACGAGCGGATGCTTTTCAATTTCCTGACGATCGGCTATACGGATAATCCGGCCGATCCGGGGGAAACCTTTTTTAAGGAGATCGCCCGGCTGCCTGCCCGCAGCTATCTTTTTTATTATCCGCTCACCGGGAAACAGGAACTGATCCGCTACTGGGACCCTTGCCATCGGGTCACCCCCGCGGGGGAGAAGCGGAAGTGGTCCGACGGGGAGGCGGTGGAAATGTTTGATAGCCTGCTCTCGGGATCGGTCCGTCGCCGGCTGCGAAGCGATGTGGCGGTCGGCGCCAGTCTCAGCGGCGGCATCGATAGCAGTACCATCCTCGCCCGGATCCTGCGGGAACCCGGCGCGCCGGAGACGCTGCCCACTTTCTCGGCGGTGTTCCCGGGTTTTGAAAAAGACGAATCGGCTTTTATCCGCTTGGTAGCGGACCATTTTCAGCAGTCCAACCATTCCGTTACGCCAACGGCCCCGGAGCTTATCCGCGACTTCGAAACGCTCGCGGCACACCAGGAAGAACCTTTCCAATCCTCCAGCATATACGCGCAATACCGGGTCTACGCCCTGGCACGGACGCATGGGTGCAAGGTCTTGCTGGACGGCCAGGGCGCTGACGAGCTCCTGGCTGGTTACCCCAAATATTTTCCCTGGTATTGGCGGGAGCTGTACCGGCAGGACCGGCGGCTGCTGGCGGCCGAGCTGCGGGCGGCAAGCCGATCCGGAGTGCCGGAAAAATGGAACTGGCGCCAACGCATGGCCGCCATCCTGCCAAAACAGGCGGCCGATTTCCGGCGGCGGAGCCGCATCGCCGGGCAGACGGCGCATCCGGACCTGTCGGCGGACTTTGTACGACATGCAGGCCTCTCCTATTATATGTTGCCGCCGGTGACGGAACTGAACGGGGTATTATATTATAATGCACTGACCAACGGCCTCGGTGAGTTGTTGCGGTACGCGGACCGCAACGCGATGGCGCACGGCGTGGAGATCAGGCTTCCCTTTCTCGATCACCGGCTCGCTGAATTTCTCTTCTCGCTGCCGGCCCGGTTCAAGATTCGCGACGGCTGGTCGAAATGGCTGTTGCGGCGGTCGGGTGAACCGCTGCTGCCACCGGAAATTACCTGGCGAAAGGACAAGATCGGCTATGAGCCGCCGCAATCCGGGTGGATGGCCGCCGGGCCCCTGCAGGAATATGTCCGCGAAGCAAAGACGACGCTGATAAGAATGGGCGTCCTCGACAAGACCGCCCTGCAAAAAAAAATTCAGCCGATGGGCGCCCACGCGGCTGAAAATTTTGACTGGCGATATCTGGTTACAGCGGCTTGCTGCGGTTGATCAGCTTTTCTTGTATTTTTCCACGACCTGCAGGTTTCCATCGGCATCGCACTTGACGGTATACCAGTTGTGCTCGTCGACAAGCTTCACAAAATACTCGGTGCTCGTCTCGGTCGATTGCTCGGTCACGCCCCAAATCGTCTTCCCGGAATATTTTTTCTGCAATTGGCAAAGCACGGTAACGGGCAGGTTCTTTTCGGTATAGTACCTGAGCGAACTGACAAAATGCGCGTCCTTGTCGTACTCCACCTTGGTGAGGATATCGTTTTGCCGGAAGGTGACCTGGTACCCATTCGGCTCCTCCAGCCATTTCACTTCACGCGCGTCCGGAAAGGTCCGTTGGAAGGCGGCCAATAATTTGTCGCTGATAATGGAATCGGAAGCGAAGACGCCCGAGGATACGGTCACCAGGCAACAGACGGCTAGCAAAGTTCTTTTGAAAAAATGATTTGGTGTCATGACTTATTTTTTTAAAACGATGAACGATTTTTGGATATCACGAGTCAAATCTAGCGGTAAACTGCTCTGGTGTCAAGCAATTATACAGCGCCGGTAACTCCTCGCACCCACCTAATACGACGTATTTCGTACTCGTTCGATAAAGGCGGAAAAACCGGATTCGAAACCCGCGAAAACGGGCGCGAAACCGGATACCGCGTGTTGCGCGTCCGGGGTTAAGCTTTTGTTAAACTGGATGAAGTGATGAAGCGGGGTGATCCATCCAGGATTAGTATCTTTATTGCATGAAACTTTCCACCAGGCTCATCCATGCGGGCGTCGAACCGGACCCCTCGACCGGCGCGATCATGACGCCGATCTATCAGACCTCCACCTATGTACAATCGGCGCCCGGCGTCCACAAGGGCTTCGAATACGCCCGCTCCCAAAATCCCACCCGCTTCGCGCTGGAAGCGGCGCTGGCCACGATCGAGAACGGGCGTCACGCGCTTTGCTTCAGCAGCGGCGTTGCGGCCACCGACGCCGTGCTGCGGCTCCTGTCCCCGGGCGACGAAGTGATCGCCGCCAATGATATGTACGGCGGCACCTACCGGCTGTTCACAAAAATGTTCGCGAAAATGGGCATCCGTTTTCACTTCGTCAACATGCAGGAAGCCTCGGCCGTCAGGCCCCTGATCAATGAGAAGACGCGCCTTATCTGGGCGGAGACCCCGACCAATCCGCTGATGAACGTGATCGATATCGCCGCGCTTGCCGCCATCAGCCGGGAGCATAAGATCCTGCTTGCCGTGGACAATACCTTTGCCTCTCCCTACCTGCAGACGCCGCTCGACCTTGGCGCCGATATCTCGATGCATTCCGCCACCAAATATCTTGGCGGCCACAGCGACGTCATCCACGGCTGCCTGATCATGAACGACCAGGCGCTTCGCGACCAATTGTATTTTGTACAGAAAAGTTGCGGGGCGGTTCCCGGGCCCCAGGACTGTTTCCTCGTTCTGAGAGGCATCAAGACCCTGCACGTGCGCATGGAACGGCATTGCCAGAACGGCGAAGCGATCGCCCGTTGGCTGCGCAACCACCCCAAAGTAGGAAAAGTATACTGGTGCGGCTTCGAGGACCATCCCGGCTATGCGATCGCGAAACGCCAGATGCGCGGCTTCGGCGGCATGATGAGCTTTAGCCTGAAAGACGACAGCCTCGCCGCCGCGACCAAGGTATTATCCTCCACCCGGGTCTTTGCCCTGGCCGAAAGCCTCGGCGGGGTGGAATCCCTGATCAACCATCCGGCGAGCATGACGCACGCCTCGATACCGCGCGAGGAACGCCTCCGCAACGGCCTGACCGATTCCCTGATCCGCCTCAGCGTAGGCATCGAGGATGCCGGGGATCTGATCGAAGACCTGCAACAGGCCATCGGATGAGCATCGCCGTTACATCCGGTGTCGTCCGGCCGTCGCTGCGATCCTTCCTCGACCGGAAGGTGAAAGAATATGACCAGCCGTCGTTTATTCCCGGCGACCCCGTCAGTATTCCACATCTTTTCCAAAAGTCGCAGGATATCGAGATCGCTGGATTTTTCGCAGCCGTTTTTTCGTGGGGAAATCGCACGACGATCATCCGGAAATCCCGCGAGCTGATGCAGCTCATGGATAACGCCCCGCACCAGTTCGTCCTTCATCACACGGACCGGGATCTCAAAAAATTGTTGGCGTTCCGGCACCGGACATTCAATACCACCGATCTGCTGTATTTCATCGGGTTCTTTCGTTTTCACTACTCCCGGTACCCTACGCTGGAAGACGCGTTTCTGCGCGCATCTCCGGCATCCGCGAGCGCCTGGGACGCCGGCGCAGCCCTGTCCGCCTTCCATCATTACTTTTTTTCTCTCGAAATGGTGCCGCCGCGTACCCGCAAACATATCGCCAACCCCGAGCGAAACTCCGGCTGCAAACGCCTCAACATGTTTCTGCGCTGGATGGTCAGAAAGGACCCCCACGGCGTCGACTTCGGCTGCTGGGACCGCATTCCCATGTCCGGCCTGATCTGCCCGCTCGACCTCCACGTCGCCCGGGTGGCCCGCAAGTTCGGGTTGCTCACCCGGCCAAGAGCGGACTGGGCAGCCGCGCTCGAGTTGACGGACCGCCTGACGCAGTTCGATCCGGCAGACCCGGTCAAATACGACTTCGCCTTATTCGCGCTCGGCGCGCTGGAAAAATTCTGATGTTATGGAACTTACCCTCCTTAGAAACGAATTGAATACGGCTTATGGGCTTGCACTGCCGGAAACCCCCACCATCGAAGCGCTGGAACCCATCCTCGCGGAAAAGGTCAACGACCTGATCAACACCGATTTCACCGGCCTCGTACAGATCCTTTACCGCATCGACGTCAGTGAAGAACGGTTGAAAAAGATCCTCAGGGAGAACAGGGGGATCGATGCAGGCCTGCTGATCGCCCGGCTGATGATCGAAAGGCAGTGGCAAAAGATAGAAACCCGGCGGAAATTCAACCCCTAGAACATCAGCTCCTTTACCTTCTCCTTGTCTTCCTTCTCTTTTTTGAGATCGAACATCGTTCCGAACACGCGGTCCCAGATCGTGCTGCTGACGCCAAATCCCTTGTGGTCGTCTTTGTAATGATGGAGGTGATGATTGCGCCAAAGCGGCTTCATCCACCGGAATGGGGGATTCCAGGCATGGATCGCATAGTGCATGGATCCATATAACAGGTACCCAAGCAGGAAGCCGGGAAAGAACATATATACGCCGCCGCCCATGACAAGCCGCATGAGCAGGAACAGGATGGACGCGATGATCAGGCTGGGGACAGGCGGCATGAACAGCCGTTCCTTATCCCGGGGAAAATGATGGTGGTTCCCGTGCATCACATAAACGACCTTCTTCGCCCGCTCGTTGTCCGACACCCAGTGAAACACGAACCGGTGCATCAGGTACTCAAAAAAGGTCCAGAACAGCATTCCCGCCAGGAAAACCAGGGCAATCCGTACAAGCGGGTAGTCATACCGGTACCCCCCGTAAAACAGGGAATACCCGATGACGGGCAGATACATACCCCAGATGACCAGCGGGTGAGTCTTCGTCAGCATTTCCAGGTAGTGGTTCTTGAAAAGCTGAGCCTGCCCCTTATTATGTATCTTTTCGAACTTCATGACATCCTCATTGAACTACAAAAGTACGAAGATCAATTGAATCCGGCGTCTAGTAATCTGCGGGGCCATAGTCCATCATGAATCGGCCGAGGTCCGGGCGATGGGCGCGCGGGCGCTGTAATTCATATTGATAGATGATCGTCCCCACTTCCTTGAAAAACGGCCATCCGACCTCCTCATATTCGTATTTATCGTCATTCAAAACCCCGTCCCTGTTGACATAGATCGTTCCCGTCAGCATGAACTCCACCTTGTTCCTGAAGTCTACAATATAGGCAATATCCGTCAGGAAGCCATAGGACCAGCCTGGCTTGTTGAAACTGCGGATATACGCGGGGATGGGGCTATGTCCGGCGCGAAAGAAAAAGAACTTCGTATAGCTGTCCGGCCATGCCGCGGAATCGTACCGGGGGTGGCGGGACTCGCGCGGGTACTCCGACATATATTGATACAGAAAGCGGTAGTCGGCCGGGCTGAGGCGGAATCTCCGCGCCGCCGGAACGGAGCGGGGGAACAATACGGACTGCAGGATCTGTTGCGCGTCTTCCAACGGAAAATTGTTGTGCCGGGTGAAGTCCATCGGCGCGTGGATCAGCGAATCATGCCAATCATAATAGGCATCCCCGATACCGACGTGGTGGCTGAAATCGAAGTGCAGGTCGCTGTAGGCCGCCGGCTGGCGATAGATCGTTTGACTGTCCGCGATGAACCGGACGGGGTTGGTGTGGCGGTTCTCGTCCTCCGTCATCGGAACGAAACGCCTGGTGATCCGGATACCCGGGTAGCCCAGTTGCCAGAGCCTCCTGTTGATCGGTCCCTGTCCCAGGAAATCATATAGCCGGTTGTAAGCGTCGTTGTCGCTGACCAGGAAGATTTTGCGGATATATTGTGCCAGCGTCGGCAACCCGCCCGCCGCGCTTGTGTCGACATACGCAGCCGTCTGACCGCCGTATGCGGAGTCGATATACATCGGCGTCTCCTTATCGACCCCATACCGCGAAAGACTATCCATCTTTTCCAGCGCGAGCAGTGCGAGCGGCAACTTCACCGTCGAGGCCGGATTGAAATAATCCATGGGGTTCACGCGGTAATAAAAGTTTCGGAACCGCGGGCGGTTGCGCTTGTCCCGGTCGATCCGCGTGTAGATCAGCTGGTAACGGAAAGAATCCGGATGGTCGAGCACGTGGAGCAGCGCGGGAGAGGCATGCGTGCGCAGGAGATCGACCAGGAAGCTGTCTGTCTTCACACGGTCCGTTGTATCCTGACCGGCGGCGGAGAAGACCGTGGAAAGGAACGCGATACCAAGGATGAAACAGCGAAGATACATCGGCATATCTCTCAAAAATATTACTTTTACTTTTATGAAAATGGTTTCTTACCTGAAAGAGGAACACGATCAACTTGCCCTGCTCGTGGACGACCTGCTCTATGACGTGGACATCATCCACCCCGATATTCCCAATACGATGAACATGTATCTCAATTATTGGGATGAACTTTTCCCTGTCCTGCAGGCGGGCGATCTCGCCATTCGCGACGGTCATATCGGACCAACGCGGGCGACGCCGGTGCAACAGGTGGTGTTGCTTGCCCCCGTTCCCTTTCCGGCATCGTGCAGGGATGGCTATGCGTTCCGTCAACATGTCGCCGCCGCCCGCCGCAACCGGAAGGTGCCCATGATCCCCGAATTCGATCAATACCCGGTGTTCTATTTTACCAATCACCACAGCGTGCAGGGCCCCGGCGACATCCGCTGCATGCCGGATCATTTCGAGAAACTGGACTTCGAGCTCGAGGTGGCGATCGTCATCGCGCGCCAGGGCCGCAACATCCGCGCGGCCGAAGCGGACCAGTATATAGCGGGGCTGATGATCATGAACGACATGAGCGCCCGGACGTTGCAGATGGAGGAAATGCTCCTCAACCTCGGTCCGGCAAAGGGAAAGGACTTTGCCACCGCTACCGGTCCCTGCCTCGTCACCCTCGACGAGTTGTCGGAACTGGAAGTCCCCTGCAAGGACGGCCATACCGGCCTCAACTGGAACCTTCGGATGCAATGCCGGGTCAACGGGGTGACCGTCAGCGACGGCAATCTTGGCGATATGGACTGGACCTTCGCCGAACTGATCGAACGGGCTTCCTACGGGGTCGACCTCCATGCCGGCGACGTGATCGGAAGCGGCACCGTCGGCACCGGTTGTTTCCTCGAACTCAACGGAACGGGAAAGCTGGCCGATCCCAACTACGCCGAACAATGGTTGCGGGAAGGCGACCGGATCGAGATGGAGGTCGACGGCCTGGGCACCCTCGAAAACAACATCGTCCGCGAGGACAGCGATTTCTCATTGCTGCTCAACAAGAAAAAATGATCCTCGATCTGAATGCGCTGAGCCCCGTCGAGCGCCAGGGCTACCTCAACGCCGCGGTGGCGCCGCGTCCGATCTGTTTTGCCAGTACGATCGACCTGTCGGGACAGGTGAACCTGAGCCCGTTCAGCTTCTTTAACCTGTTCTCCACCACGCCGCCGGTCCTGATCTTCTCCCCCTCACGCCGCGTGCGCGACAATACCACCAAGCATACCTGGCTCAATGTCCTCGAAGTGCCGGAGGTCGTGATCAATATCGTCGACTATCCGATGGTCCGCCAGGTGAGCCTTTCGAGCTGCGACTACCCCAAAGAGGTTTCGGAGTTTGCCAAGGCGGGGTTCACCGGGGAGCCGGCGACGCTGGTGCGGCCGCCGATGGTGAAAGAGAGCAAGGTCCGTTTCGAATGTCGCGTGATCGATACCCGACCCCTCGGCGACCTGCCCGGGTCCGGCAATCTGGTGATCTGCGAACCGCTGCGGATGCACGTCGACGAAAGCGTCCTCGACCCGCGGACCCGCAGGATAGATCAGCGGTTGCTGCGGCTGGTGGCCCGTTTGGGCGAAGACTGGTACTGCACCGTCGACCCCGCCAATCTGTTTCGCGTGGAAAAGCCCAACGCACACCTGGGCATCGGCATCGACGGCCTGCCACCCGCCATCCGCGGCAGCAGGACGCTGACCGGCAACCATCTCGGTCAGCTGGGCAATGTCCGCGCCATGCCCGAGGTCGACCCGGCTTATCATGACGAGCGCCTGCAGGAGATCTTCCGCTGTTATGGCGGCTATTGCACCGAAATGGAGACCGAGTTGCATGCCTACGCCGCGGAGTTGCTCGAGGCAGGCAAGGTGACAGAAGCCTGGCAGGTGGTTCTTCAGCCGGCGAAGCTTTAGCGAAGGCAGCCTTCGGGCGCCTTCGGGCGCTGAAGCTTCAGCGAAGGCGGCGAAGCTTCAGCGAAGGCGGCTACCCATCTCTTGGCCGCTCCCCGCGGAACCCGTACATTTGCCGGAATTTCCAATCGCCATTCGCTTATGACGCCTACCCCCAACTTATCGGAACAGGAGATCATCCGGCGTGACAAACTCGCCGAACTGCATCAGCTCGGCATCGACCCGTTTCCCGCCCCGACATACCCCGTCAACACCACCGCCGCCCTCATCAAAGCGCATTACCCCGCGCAGGAAATGCCGGACGTCTGCGTCGCGGGCCGCCTTATGAGCCGACGCGACATGGGCAAGGCCTATTTCGCCGACCTGCAGGACAGCAGCGGCAAGATCCAACTCTATATCAAACGGGACGACATTTGTCCCGGCGAGGATAAAACGCTGTACAACAAGGTTTGGAAACACCTGCTGGACCTCGGCGACATTATCGGCGTCAGGGGATTCGTCTTCACGACAAAAATGGGCGAGATCTCCATCCATGTGCGCGAATTCGTGCTGCTGACCAAGGCCCTGAAGCCGCTTCCTGTCGTGCGTGAAAAGGAAGGCGCGACCTTCGATGCGGTGACAGACCCGGAATTCCGCTACCGGCAGCGGTATGCCGACCTCATCGTCAACCCGCAGGTGAAGGACGTCTTCCTCCGGCGTTCCCGGATGATCAACGCCATGCGCCAGTTCCTCAACGAACGCGGTGCGCTCGAAGTCGACACACCGGTTTTGCAGGCCATTCCCGGCGGCGCGGCGGCCCGGCCTTTTATCACGCACCACAACGCGCTGGATATTCCGTTCTATCTTCGCATTGCCAACGAGCTCTACCTGAAACGCCTGATCGTTGGCGGCTTCGACTGGGTTTACGAATTCAGCCGTAATTTTCGCAACGAAGGAATGGACCGGACGCATAACCCGGAATTCACTGTCCTGGAGTTCTACACCGCTTATAAGGATTATCTCTGGATGATGGAGACGACCGAACAGTTGCTGGAACACGCCGCGATCGCGACGAATGCCGGCACGACGGTGACGGTCGATGGCAAAGAGATCGATTTCAGGGCGCCGTACCGCAGGATCACCATGTATGACGCGATCCGCGAGCACACCGGCACGGATATCGACGGCATGGAGGAGGAAGGCCTGCGCGAATTGTGCCGCCGGCTGCATATCCATGTCGAACCCAGCATGGGGAAAGGCAAATTGATCGACGAGATATTCAGCGAAACCTGCGAGGCTCATTTTATTCAACCCACCTTTATCATCGATTACCCGGTGGAAATGAGCCCCCTCACAAAACGGCACCGCAGCCGGCCCGGGTTGGTGGAGCGGTTCGAACTGATCGTTAACGGTAAAGAGATCGCCAACGCGTACAGCGAACTGAACGACCCCGTCGATCAGCGCGAACGTTTTGAAGCCCAACTGCAACTCATGGAACGCGGAGACGACGAAGCGATGTTCATCGACTACGATTTTCTCCGGGCGCTCGAATACGGGATGCCGCCCACAGCCGGGATCGGCTTCGGCATCGACCGGCTCTGCATGCTCCTGACCGGGCAGCCCAGCATCCAGGACGTGTTGCTTTTCCCGCAGATGCGCCCCGAGAAGCCGGTCAATGACGGGCCTGATGCACAGCCGTGAACGCCGGCGAGTCCCGTCACCGCGGCATAAAAAAACCTCCCGTACGAAAACGGGAGGAGGATGTTGCCTTTTACCCAAGATTAAAAATGAAAAAATGTATCTCCTCGATCAGAGGAACAGGTCATTCATGAGTTTCAGTTGGGGATTCACCGCATACCCGGTGAAGTCGGTGATCCCTTCGTGTTGTAGAACGTCCTCATCGATAAAAAAATTGCCCGTCGTTTCGAAAGATGGCTTTTGCAGGATGTAGAACGCTGCGTCAGCCACAATTTCCGGCTGCCGGCTCCGCTGCATCAGGAAATCACCCCCCAGCAAATTCTTTACGGCCGCGGTCGCAATGGTAGTCTTAGGCCACAGGGCGTTTGCGGCGATCCGGTATTGCCGCAATTCTTCCGACAGGCCCAGCACGATCATACTCATCGCGTATTTGCTCATCGTATACGCGAGGTGCGGGCCGAACCATCGGGGATCCAGGTTGAGCGGCGGGGAAAGATTGAGGATATGCGGGTTGTGGGCGTTTTTCAAATGCGGGATGCAGGCCTGGCTCATCAGGAACGTGCCTCTTACATTGATGTTCTGGATCAGGTCGTACCGCTTTACTTCTATTTCCTCGGTCGTGGCGATATGAATGGCGCTGGCGTTGTTGACAAGAATGTCCAGCTGGCCAAAACGGCTGACGGTCTCCGCGACCGCCTCCCTGATCCGGTCTTCCGAGCGGATGTCACCATGCAGCGGGAGTACGGCCCCGTTGCCCGCGGCGGCGATCTCTTCGGCAGCCGTATAAATGGTTCCCTCTAGTTTGGGGTTGGGTTCGGTGGTTTTTCCCACGATGGCCACATTGGCGCCTTCTTTAGCCAACCGGATCGCGATCGCCTTTCCGATACCCCGCGTGCCTCCCGTGACCAATACGGTCTTGTTCTCGAAGCTTTTCATAATAATTAAGGATGAATGGTTTACTCCCTACAAAATAGGCTAATTTATGATCGATCCAAAAAAATAACGGAGAAGCACGGCGGCATCCTCGTAATTCTACGATCCGGACCGTAATTCAGGCAGCAGTGAAATAGGGCGTTTATTCTCTTGCGCTGGCTGGGCATTGATTGTATGTTTGTATCGTTCGGTTGATCGATTGGCGATACGAATCCAAATCCTGAAAGACCAGTCCTAAGAATGAATGAATTAAATCCGAAAGAAAAACCAAAATCCAACGTCCGAAGAGAAATCCATTGAATTCAGATCCTTGTTAAACCACCGTATTTAAAACCAAGATCCAGAAAAACCAGCATCCTTATCGATCAAACTGTACTAGAAAAATCCAACATCCGGGAACATCCAAATCCTAAGAAGAAACCGACTTAAAATTTGTACCTATTGATGGCCAAGACTTTGTTGGTTAAGTATCGTACAAAAGAATTGAAAAGTCCTGAAATTATTCAGGACTTTTCTTTTTGCGTCGATATTAATGACCTCCGGCCGCTATGACGGGCCTCCTTTTAAATTTTTGCAGGAAGATAATGGGGATACAGCATAGGACAAATACACCGATGACCAGGTATAGGTTGTCATAGGTGACCAGCATGGTTTGCTTGGCAACGGTCCCGCCCAGGGCGCGGTTGGCCGCCTCGGCGGCATCGGACCTGGAATAACCCTTGGTGATAAAGCCCTGGATCAACTCCTGGCGCCTTTGAACGAATGCGGGATTATAGGGGTTAATGTAGCCGACGAGGTTGGCCCAGACCTTGGAAGACTTGATATGGATCATCGTAGTCAAAATCGCGATCCCGAAAGAACCGCCCAACTGGCGCATCATATTGTTGAGACCGGTACCCTGGCCCATATCCTGTGCAGGGAGATCCTGTAATGCCAGGGTGGTCAGCGGCACGAACAAGATGGACATCCCCAGCCCGCGCACGATCAGCGGCCAGAAGAAATCGCCGGTGCCGGAGTCGAGGGTGGAATTCGACAACATCCAGGTGAATACGAAGAACATAATGAACCCGCCCGCGGACATGATTTGTGCGGGCACGCCATTCTTGAGCATCTTGCCGACCCAGGGCATCATAAGGATCGTCGCCAGGCCGCCGGGAAAGAGGATCAGCCCCGTTTGCTCGGCGTCGAAACCGAGGAGATTCTGGCAAAAAACGGGAAAAATGAATACCGACCCATACAGCGCGAATCCCAGGACGAATGAGGTCAGGATACCGATAGCAAAGGACCTGTTCTTCAGGATGCGGAAATTGACGACGGGATGGTCCGTGCTCAATTCGCGCCACATAAAGACGATGAAGGCCACGACGGCGCTAAACGTCAGCAACACAATGTAGGTCTTGGCAAACCAATCTTCCGACTCCCCCTTTTCGAGCACAACCTGGAGACTTCCGACCCCGACGGCCAGAAAGATTATCCCCCACCAATCAATCGGCTTTCCCTTGGCATATTTCGGAGATTCCTTAACGAATACCGACACGCAGAAGGCGGCAATGGCGCCCACCGGAATGTTCACATAAAAGATCCACGGCCAGGCAAAATGTTTGACGATATAGCCGCCGATCGTAGGTCCCACGGTGGGGCCAACGACCGCGCCCATGCCGAAAAGCGCCGTCGCCATGCCGATCTCTTCCCTTGGCCAGGTCTCGATCAGGATGGCCTGTGCGGTGGACAGCAAACCACCGCCGGCAAGACCTTGCACCAGGCGGAAAGCGACCAGCTCGCCCAGGCTATGGGCGTGGCCGCAAAGAAAGGAGGCGGCCGTAAAGATGAGGATCGATGTGATAAAATAGCTTTTTCTTCCAAACCGGTCACCCAGCCAACCCGACATCGGCAATACGATGACGTTGGCTACGGCATAACCCGTCACGATCCAGCCGGCATCGTCCAGCGTGGCGCCCAGGTTGCCCATGATATCAGGCAGTGCGACATTCACGATGGTGGTATCGATCAGCTCGAGCAGCGAGGCCACGATCACCGTAATGGTGATAATCCATTTTCTAAGTCCATGTTCAGCCATGACTTCACGATTTTTATTCCATAAATTACTGCCCGTCTATTTTGTGTATACGACTACGTCGACGCTCATACCCGGTCGAAGCAACCGGAGAGAGGCCGGGTCGCCTTCAAGCTTGACCCTGACAGGAACGCGCTGCACGACTTTCACAAAATTACCTGTTGCGTTATCCGGCGGCAGCAGCGAGAATTTTGCACCGGTGGCCCCGGAGACCGATTCGATCTGTCCGTGGAAGGTGCTGTCGGGATAGGCATCGACCGAGATATCGACCTTTTGGCCGATCCGGAGCGGCTCCATCTGTGTTTCCTTGAAATTGGCTGTGACATACATATCGCTCGTGTGTACGACCGCGAACAGGGTTTGACCGGCCTGCACCAATTGGCCGAGTTGAATATTGCGTTTCGAGACGATCCCGCTCGCAGGAGCGGTGATCACCGTATACGACAGCTCCAGTTTGGCATAATCCACGTCCGCCTGGCGGCTGGCGAGATTGGAAGAGGTGGCGCCGACCTGGCGTTGGGAAACGGCCACCCGCTTGTGTTGAGTGGGTACCTGCGTTTGGGCCACGGCCAGCGCGGCTTCTGCCGATTCCTTGGCGGCTTTCGCGTCGTCGAATTGCGCCTTGGTAATGGCGTGGTCGTTATAAAGGTTCTGATACCGGGTGAAATCCTCGTTGGCCTTCCAGACGGCGACCTTCGCCGCCTCGACGTTGGCTTGCGCAGTGGCGATACTGGTCCGCGCTTCGGACACCTGTTGCTGCGATACGTCCACGGTCTGCTTCGTCGACGTGAGCGCGGCAAGCGCCTGCTGCAGTTTCAGCTGGTAGTCGCGGTCGTCGAGAATGACGAGCGTATCGCCGGCGTGAACAAATTGGTTATCCTCGAACCGGATCTCTTTTACATACCCGGTAACCCGGGCGACCACCGGGCTGATGTCGGCATCGACCTGGGCATCGTCCGTCGTCTCGTGTTTGCTATAGTAGATATATTCTTTGATACCGAAGATGAGGCCGCCCACCAGCACGACGGACAGGATGATTGGGAATACCAGCTTTCTTTTGCTGCCTTTATTCTGTGTGTTGTTCTGTTCCATATTCAAATTCAGTTTGTAATCCTTATTAGTAATGGCTATTAAAGTGTGATTTTACCTGTCGACTTCAGGACATTGTAATACGCGATCGTCGCATCTGACTTGGCCAGCTCGAGATGGACGCGGGCCTGGTACAACAATGTCTGCGCGTCTATCCGGTCGGTGGTGTTCACCAGGTTATTCCGGAATTTGGATTCGGTGATGCGCTCATTCTCTTCCGCCTGGCTGACCGCGACTTGCAGTACCTTGATCTGTGCCAGCGCCTGCTGGTAGGCGATGAATTGCTTGTGGACATCCATCCGGATCTGATCCGCGTCCTGATCCCGGGCCGTATTCAACTCGGTCCGCTGCAGGGAAGCCTCGTGTTCCTTATTCTTGCTGGTATACAGCGTTCCGATATCCCAGGAAACGCCGATCCCGAGCGTCACCGGGGCGAGCAGGTTATTGTGTGTCGGAATGATTTCGCCGGTCGGATTGATATAATACATCCCGGCCGAGGCAGCCACTGTCGGCAACCGCTGGTCGTGGATCTTCTTAATGTTGAGGTCGGCGAGCTTTGTCTGGTACGACAGGTCGAGCAGCTCCCGGCGGTTGGTCTCCGCCTGCTGGATCAGGTCGGGCAATACCAGGTTTTCATCCAGCTTGAAGTTGACCGTATCCGGCAACAACTCGGTTGAGTCCGGCAGGCCCAGCATGACGTCCATATCGTAGTTGGCGACCTTCCGGTTGTTGTCCAGCTCGATCTGCGTCAGTTGCATCTGCGACTGCTGCAACCGGTACCGCAGGACGTCGTTCTGTGTGGCCAGGCCCTGGCTTTCGTACTTGATGATCTGATCCAGTTTGCCCTGCACGTCCTGCATGTTCTGCGCGACGATGAGCTGGTTTTCGAGTATCTTGTCAAAATTCAGATAGGCGTTGATGACCAGGAAGGTGATGTCGTCCTTGTCCTTGTCCCCGTCCAGCCGGCTCATCTGCACCATCAGGTCGGCCGATTGCTTCGCATATTTCAGCTGGTTGCCGGCAAAGATGGGCTCGGTCGCCGAGAGCGTCCCCATATAGGCGGGGAAATCGAAGGGCACCTTGATGGGTTCCTTGGTCACGCCGGGGATGCTGATCACGCGGGACAACATCAGCGCGTGCAGGTACTGGAAATTCACCTTCAGCGACGGCAGCTGCGCATCTTTCGCCTGGCCGAGACGCGCCAGCGCTTCGTCGATCCTGTACTGCTGTCTCTTTAATTCCTTGCTGTTCTGAATTCCGAGCTGTACCGCTTCCTCCAGACTCAGCTTCCTGGGCTGCGCATTCGCCAGCAGTCCGGTCAACAACAGGAACCCGATCATTCCTGTAAGCCTTTTTTTCATGGTGTTCATGTATTTTACTTCTGTTCTTTTGCTTTTCCCGTTTCGTTTCTGATATCGAGGTGCGCCCGGAGGACCTGTTTCAGATGGGCTTTCAGCCTCGTGGAAAGCCGTTGTGTATACTGTTTGTCGTCCAGGTTTTCCTGTAAGGCAAGCGATACACAGGCATACGTCTTTGACTGCGTATAGTAGGAGATCGTTCCCATGATTGTCCCGACGGTCATCGGGATATCCACCTGGCGGAACAGTTTTTTCTGCTGGCCGTCGGTGATTATTTTTACGATTTGTTCGAGGTTCCGCAACTTGATCGCGATCGTCCTGTTCTTGATCTCGTCCGACCTGCCACCGCTTTCCTGCCACATGATCGTGTGGAACCGAAGGTTGTTGATGATCCTGTCCACGTAAAAATCGACCAGCCTGTCCACCTTGTCCCAGGGGCTCAGGGACTCGTCCTTGTTCAACTCGTCCAGGATACCGTAGGCGTAACCCGCGCGGAATTCGATCAGCGATTCCAGCAATTTTTCCTTGGACCCGAAGTAATAGGAGATCATCGCCAGGTTCACACCGGCGCGTTGAGCGATATCCCGGACGGAAGTCCCGTCAAAACCCTTTTCCGCGAAAAGCTCCTCCGCCGCGCTAAGAATATGCTCTCTTTTATCTCCCATATCGGACTGTTTTGCTGAATGATCTCATTTGAAGGCACAAAATTAAACAAACGTTTGAATTAAACAAACGTTTAATTGAACTTTTTCACTGCAGGCTTTACTCCGCAGGCGTGAGCGATTGATTTTCAGTGATTACTGTATCCCCGATCCCGAGTGCAGGATGGTTCCGGTCATGTGCCGGATCGAATACCACCGGAAATTTTGGTCGGCCTCCATCCCGGTGCCGAAAAGGATCTTGTCCGGCGTATGGATCTCGACGGAATCGTCCGTCGTGAATTTCTGCGTGTGCTGGTCCCACCAGAGGTATTTGGCGTGCAGCGTATCTCCTTTGAGGATATTTTTTACGACGACGGAGTCGCGCAGATAGACCTTCTCCTGGGTCGGCAGGTATTTCCCATATTTCGCATCGAGCTGGCTTTCGATCGTCGGTTTCTCGTCGGGCATCACCGAGTCCTTGTAAAAATCGACGTGCAGGGATCTGGGGAATTCAAAATACGGGGAGTCCACCCGCTGGTAGTGGTACATGAAGGGCGCCCGCAGCTTGCCTTTCACCCGCGCCTCGAGCTTCCCCTTATCCATCCCCGTCTCGCTCAGGTAGGATTGAATATTCGTGCCTTCTTCGGGGACTTCCTGTTGCGGTCCGCTCGTGACGGGCCGCGCGGATTTCTCACCGCACGCGATCCAAACCGGGATCAGCAGGATCAGCGCCCGTTTAAGCATTGAGCTCGCTGATGGCATATAGACCTTTATACATTAAGTGAGGATCCACAAGGATCTTCTTTTTCAAATGGCGCATAAAATAGCCGGCATCGCCGCCGCTCATCAGCACGTTAAAATTATCATATTTCTCCTCATATGCCGCGATCATCCCGTCGATTTCCTTGGCCATTCCGAGGATCACACCGCTGAGAATATTGGTCCGGGTATCATAACCGACCAGCGGCAAATTCCAATCCGGCTTTACCAGCGGCAATTTCGCCGTCAGCGTGTGCAGCGACTTGAACCGCATTTCCATTCCCGGTGAAATGCCGCCGCCCATGAATTCCCGGTATTTGTTGACATAGTTATACGTGATGGCCGACCCAAGACCGATCACCAGGTTGTTCTTCTCCGGGAACAGCGTCACCGCCGCGACGGTGAGCGCCAGCCGGTCGGCCCCGATCGTATCGGGTTTTCCGACCGGTGTCGTGATCGGGACCCGGGACCGGTGGTCCAGTTTATGAAAGCTTGTCCTTTCGCGCAACAGTTCTTCCGTCGCGGGGTTGTGATGGATCACCGACGAAAGGATCGACCGGGAGGGCCCAAACCTGTCCAGCAGCGCGCGGACAGTCTCTTCGCTGTCGTCCGCCAGCAGCAATTCCTCGCGGAATTCGCCATCCGTGAATACCGCGCACTTCATGCGGGTGTTGCCAAAATCGAGACAGAGGGTCGTAGCCATGGTCAATCTTCGAATTTGAATGCCGAGAGGTTTTTGAAATGCCCGTTCAACTTTACCCTTTCTTTCAGGGTCTCCATCTCGGCGATCACCGGCAACACCTTCGCCAGGTGTCTCTTGAGATATTCCTGCCGCTGTTCTTCCTGCATCAGGCCCAGCAACTCGTATTCCTGCTCGAGGGTCATTCCGGCGTGGTGCGCGATATCATAACTGCACAAGTCCTCATCCGGCTTGTGAAAGTCCTTGGAGATCTTCAGCATTTGGTGCAGGTCGCGCACGGCTTTGACCACCTTGGTCATCAACGTCCGCTTCCCCGGCCCCTCGACATTTTCGGGATAGTTCACGATTGCGCCGCTATACAATTTGTCGGGCACGCTCTTGATCAGCTCCAGCACCCGGAAAACCCGGACGCCCTGGGTCCGGATATCCAGCTCCCCGTTCTCGTAGACCTTTACCACCTCGGTGATCTTCACCAGCGTACCCATCTCGTTCATCCGGTTGTCAATGACGGCGGGAATGCCAAACGGCTTTCCCTCGGAATGACATTCATTGACCAGTTGTCTATACCGCGGCTCGAAAATATGCAGATTCACGATCTCTCCGGGGTACACGACGATGCCCAGGGGAAACACAGGAATAAAATTGGTCATAGTCTGCAAAAATAGATCATTTTCCTTTTCCGGTCGTCTGGCCGCAGCGGTGTTCACCTACCGGGCCGACCGATGTTCAACTACTGGCCGCAGCGATGTCCCACTACCGGGCCGACCGATGTTCAACTACTGGCCGCAGCGGTGTTCACCTATCGGGCCGAGCGATGTTCCGTGCCGACCCCGTGCGGCAATGCCGCCAGGTAATCCGACAATTCCTGCGGCCGGATGCCGCGCATGCAAACGCAATCTCCCGAGCGGCGGCAGGCTTCACATGCCTTCTGCTCCACGAAGAATTTGGCGCGCGGTCCGACGGGCGCCCACCTGCCCGGGTGAATGGGCCGGATCGGCGGAAAGATGCCGAGGGCGTGGATGCCGAGTGCGGCCGCGAGGTGCAGCGGGCCCGTTCCCGACGCCACCAGCCCGTCGGCCGCGGAGATAAAAGACAGCAGCTCCGCCAGAGAAAGCCGCCCCGTGAGATCGGTCAAAAAAGGGAACTCCCGAACCAGCGGCGACAGCAACTGCCCTTCGGCGGCGGAGCCGGTCAGAAAGAGCTTGTAGCGGTCCTGCGGCAGCAGGGTGATCAGTTGCCGGAAATTATCCAGGCCCCACTCGCGACCATTGCCGCGCGATTTCGGATGGAGGATGAGGTTGAACCTGTCCGGCGCAAGAAGACCGGAGACAGCGGGAGGAAGCGGCTGCAACCGCGTGAGCCCGTAATAACCCGCGACTTCGGACAACGAATAGAGCTTCTTTGCGCCAAGCGGCGTCAGGAGGCGGAGGTTGAGCTGACTTTCATGTAAGTCCGACCGCTTGCGGGACAGGGGCACCAGCACGTTGCAAAAAAGGTAATGATAGATCCTGTTGGTCGTGCCGACCCGCCTGCGGATCCGGGCGCGCCAGGCCAGCCTCGCCACTTCGGGATTGGGAAATACATGCACGATCGTGCCGGCGCCGGTCGCCTTCAGTGCCTTCGCGGCGGCGCGAAAGGGCAGCTGTCGCAGTTCGTCCCAGTTGAGGAATCCGTCGATATGCTCGCAGGCTTCGATAATGTCCCTGGTGTAAGAGCGCCCTAAAAAAAAAATCCGCGAAGCAGGATAAAGGGACCGGAGCACACCGGCAACAGGCAGCGTCAGCACCACGTCTCCAATGGCGTCCGTACGGCTGATAATAAAGGCACCCGGGTCGCCGCCTTCCTTGTCGACGCGCTCTTTTTCCATCGCCTGACGAAGATAATCTATTTCACCAACATGGGTCCGCGTGCTTATCTTTGAGCCGGCACTCCAACTCCGACAATGGCCGATATCATCAGCAAGGAAGAGCAACGGTTGCGGGATATCCGCAACGGCGATACCAGGGCGCTGGCCCGGGCGATCTCGCTTATAGAAAACGGGATCGAAGATTATCGCGTACAGTTGGCGCAGCTTCCTGCTTCCGACGTCCCGGTGATCGGGGTGACGGGGCCGCCCGGCGTCGGAAAAAGCACGCTGGTCGATGCACTCATCGCCCGCGAGGTCGCCGACGGGAAAAGGGTCGCCGTGCTCTGTGTCGATCCCACCTCCGCCATTTATTTCGGCGCCCTGCTCGGGGACCGTATCCGGATGAGCGAGTGGTACAACCACCCGGACGTGTTCATCCGGAGCCTCTCGACCCGTGGCACGCTGGGCGGTCTGCATCCAAACACCATCGAGATCGCCGATCTTCTGAAAACGGCGAAATTCGATTCCATCATCGTCGAAACCGTGGGCGTCGGCCAAAATGAGGTCGAGATCGCCGCGCTCGCCGATACCACGCTGGTAGTGTTGGCGCCTGAAGGCGGCGACGATATCCAGTCGATGAAAGCAGGCTTGCTGGAGATTGCCGATATATTCGTGGTGAACAAGAGCGATCGTCCGGGCGCCGACAGCTTCATCAGCAACCTGCGCGCCATGCAGTCCCCGGCTTTTCGCAGGCAGGGGCGCGAGATCCCCATCGTCAAGACGGTCGCCTTTCAACGGCAGGGAATCGACGAGCTCAGCCGGCTCATCAGGGAGGCGGGCAAAGGCGCCGCGCCCGACCGCTACCGCCTCCTCGCCGAACGTGCTTATCTGCTGATCAGGGAAGAAAGGATGAAGGGCATCTCGAAAAAGGAACTGGTGGCGCTGATCGAGGCGGCGTCTCAAAACGCACCCTTCAATCTCTACCGCTTCGTCCTTACTTTATCTTCACGAACATCTTGAGACAAAACAGATATTTCCTGAACCGGGAGTATTTTTTTACCACCAGCAAGTAATGGTAGTTCGCCAGGAAAAGATAAACCCGCATGAAGTTACGGCGTAGCGAAAAACTGCGGTAACTTTCCACCAGCGCCGTCAGCAGCTTCTTCTGCGGCGCGAGGGAGTCGGGGCAGGCCGCACAGAACGCGTTCATGCGAAACCGGATCCTCGCCAGTTCTTTCCTCCGCTTCTCCACCCGTTGCCGCTTTTCCGCCCGCTGCCGCACCGCGGAGCGATCCTTCTTCCGCCGGCGGCCGACGACACCGAACACATTGGCGGCATGCTGCCGGTATTTGACCAGCGCCTCGGGAAGGTATTTCACGCCGCCAAACAATGTCGCATGGTAAGCCAGCCAGCCGTCATGCGGCATCTCTGTCACGAAGGGGCTCGCCTTTTCGAACAGCGCGCGCGTGATCAACGTCGCATGACCGTACATACGGGAGAATACGCAAAGTTGCCGGCAGTCATGGAACGATTGGTAATGGACGATTTCGGAGATTTTTTTCCCCTGCTTTCGCAGGTCCGGGCCGCACAACTCCGAATCGCAATAGATCATGGGATAGTCGCCGATCTCCCGGACCATCCGTTCCACTTTCTCCGGCAGCCAAAAATCGTCCTGGTCGCAGAACGCGATCCATTTCCCGGTGGAAAGCCGGGCCCCCTTCTCAAAATTGCGGATGAAACCCAGGTTCTGCTCGTTGACCACTACCCGGATCCGGCTGTCCTTTGCGGCATATTCCCGCAGGATCGCAACGGTCCGGTCCGTACTGCAGTCGTCTATTGCGATGATCTCGAGATGTTCCCAGGTCTGGGCCAGGACCGAGCGGAGTTGCTCCTCCAGGAAGGTCTCGCCGTTGTAGGTGCCCAGCACCACTGAAACTAAGGGGGACTCAGTCATTGTTTTTTTCACTCCTCCACCACCGGTATCCGATGATGCCGAATATAGCCAGGGGGGTGAAAGCCAGGTAGATGATCCCCTTGTTCAGGGCTTTTGCGGGTCGCTCACCCAGCTGCTGGGCCGTCCGGGTACAGATGGAGCATTGCGCGTGGCCGGACCGCACGCCGGCCGCCAGCAACCCGAACGTGAATAAGGAAATGATAAGTAACTTTTTCATGACCGCTGCTTGGACCCCAAAATTACGACATTCCGGCCAGCCGCCCACTACCTCGCTTCCTCCGTCTTCATCGCCCGCGCCGTACGCTTCCGCTCTTCCTCGTCGAGAATGACTTTCCGGAGCCGGATCTTTTTCGGTGTCACCTCGATACATTCGTCCTGCTGGATATACTCCATGCACTCTTCAAGCGTCATCTGTTTCTTCGGAACGATGCGCACGGCATCGTCGCTGCCGCTTGCCCGCATATTGGTGAGCTTCTTGCCTTCCGTCGCGTTGACGATCAGGTCGCCCGGTTTGATGTGCTCGGCAATGATCTGGCCGACATAGACATCCTCGCCCGGGTCCACGAAAAATGTGCCGCGGTCCTGCAACTTGTCGATGGAATAGGCCGTCGTCTTCTCCTGGTTCTTGGACAGCAGGACCCCATTATTCCGGCCGGGGATAACGCCTTTCCAAGGTTTGTATTCCAGGAACCGGTGCGCCATCACGGCCTCGCCGGCGGTATTCGTCAGCATGCTGCTCCGCAGCCCTATAAGGCCCCGCGATGGGATCTCGAATTCGAGATGTTGCATTTCACCCTTGCTTTCCATCACGTGCATCTCGCCCTTCCGCTGGGTGACCATATCGATCACCTTTCCGCTGAATTCGGCGGGAACGTCTACGACGAGGACCTCGTAAGGTTCGTGTTTCTTCCCGTTGATCTCTTTGACCAGTACCTGCGGCTGTCCGACCGTAAGCTCGAATCCCTCGCGGCGCATCGTCTCGATGAGGATGCCCAGGTGCAGGATACCCCGTCCATAGACGAGGAAACTATCCGCGCTGTCGGAGTCTTCGACGCGCAACGCCAGGTTCTTTTCCGTTTCTTTCATCAACCGGTCCCGGAGATGCCGCGACGTCACGAATTTGCCGTCCTTGCCAAAGAAGGGCGAGTTATTGATGCCGAAAAGCATGCTCATCGTCGGCTCGTCCACGCTGATCACGGGAAGCGCCTCGGGATTTTCCGCATCGGCGATCGTATCGCCGATATTGAACTCTTCGAGCCCGACCACCGCGCAGATATCACCCGCCTGCACTTCCGCCGCCTTCTTCTTTCCCATCCCCATGAAGGTGTACAGTTCTTTCACTTTCGACCTTCTGACCACGCCGCCCGGCTGCATCAGCACGATCGGCTGGCTTTCGCGGATCACGCCCCGCGCTACCTTGCCCACGGCTATCCGCCCCAGGAAGGACGAATAATCCAGCGAAGTGATCTGCAACTGCAGCGGCCCCTCGGAAACCACCGGGGCGGGAACATATTGTAATATCCCGTCCAGGAGCGGCGTAATGTCTTCGCAGGGCTCGTTCTTGCTGTTGAACCAGCCGTTCTTGCCGCTGCCGTAGAAAGTGGGGAAGTCCAGTTGTTCTTCGGTCGCGTCGAGGTTGAAGAACAACTCGAACACGGCATCATGCACCTCATCGGGGCGACAATTGGGCTTGTCGACCTTATTGATCACGACGATCGGCTTCAGGTGGAGTTGCAGGGCTTTCTGCAGCACGAACCGGGTCTGCGGCATCGGCCCTTCAAAGGCATCCACCAGCAGCAATACACCGTCGGCCATTTTCAGCACCCTTTCCACCTCGCCCCCGAAATCGGAGTGCCCCGGCGTATCTATTACATTAATTTTTACCCCTTTATATTCGACGGCGGCGTTCTTGCTAAAGATCGTGATTCCCCGTTCCTTTTCGAGGTCGTTGTTGTCCATGATCAATTCACCCGTCTCCTGGTTATCCCTGAACACATGTGTAGCGTGCAAAATCTTATCCACCAGGGTCGTCTTGCCATGGTCAACGTGGGCGATGATCGCTATATTTCTTATCTCCATAATCGGTTTTCGGCCGCAAAATTACGCCAAAATGGCCGGATTTCCTAGCTGCACGGTGCTTTCCCGGCGGCCTTCCTTAAAATTTAATATATTCAACAAATTTTATGCTATGTCCTGGAAACGGTGGCTGCTTCTGATCATTTTAATAGGTATCGTCTTTTACCTCGCCGGTCCGCGGCCGTCGACACCCGTTTATTCGACCGCCATGCCGGAGGTTCCGGCGGAGCCATCGGCGCTCGGGTCCTTCATCCGGCAGGGCGAATCCACCCATCGATTGAAACCGGACAACGAGGCCCGGATCGTCTGGGCAGACTCCTCCAGGAAAAAAACACCCTATGCCATCGTTTACCTGCACGGGTTCTCCGCTTCCCAGGGAGAAGGCGATCCCACGGATCTCGACATCGCCCGCCGGTATGGGTGCAACCTGTATTTGTCGAGGCTTGCGGAACACGGGATCGACACACCCGACGCCATGATCCATCTCACCGCCGACGAGTACTGGAACTCCGCGAAACAGGCGCTGGCGATCGGCGAACGGCTCGGCGATAAGGTCATACTCATGGGCACCAGCACCGGCGGCACGCTGGCCCTTCAACTCGCCGCAACCTATCCCGACCAGGTGGCCGCGCTGGTCCTGATGTCGCCGAATATCGCCATCAACGACCCGAATGCCTGGCTGCTCAACGATCACTGGGGCCTGCAGATCGCCCGGATGGTGACGGGCTCCAAATACATCGAAAGCAAGGAGGACTATGGCCCGCTCTACCGCCGGTACTGGTATCCCAAATACCGCATCGAAGCCGCCGTGGCCCTGGAAGAATTGCTCGAGACGACGATGAACGAGGCCACATTTAGAAAGGTCCGGCAGCCGGTCGCTCTCTTGTATTATTACAAGGACAAAACCCACCAGGACAGCACGGTCAAGGTGTCGGCCGAATTGGCCATGTTCGACGAGCTCGGTACGCCGGCGGACCTCAAATACAAAAAGGCAATCCCGAACGCGGGCACCCATGTCATCGGCTCGTCCATCCGCTCCCATGACGTTCCGGGCGTCGAATCGGGCATTTCCGATTTCATGACGGGGATCCTGCACCTGCAACCCGTGCGATAGGATTTTTTGCCGGATATTTGCACCCTCCATGGCGAGCCAGCATATCATTTATCTCATCAATCCGATCTCGGGGACCCGGGGGAAGCAATCGGTGCAGGACCTGATCGCAAAGCGGACCGCCGACCGCGGGATCAGGTTCAGGATGATGCCGACCGCGGCCGACGGCGACTACTCCTTTCTCCCCTCGCTGATCGACCGCGAATCCGTTACAGATATCGTCATCTGCGGCGGCGATGGCACGGTCAATGCGGTGGCCGCCGCCTTGAGTGGAAAGCACATCCGCGTCGGGATCATCCCGATGGGCTCCGGAAACGGACTCGCGCTGGCGGCCGGGATACCCAGGGATCCCTCGAAAGCGCTCGACATCATCCTCGCCGGCAAGGCTTCCTGGATCGACGGATTCCTGATCAATGACCACTTCTCCTGTATGCTCTGCGGGATCGGCCTCGACGGCGGCGTCGCCCAGCAATTCGCCTCGGAACCCCGGCGGGGGCTGCGGACGTATATAAAGGTCACTTTTGCCCATTTTCTTCGCGCCCACACCTGGTCATTTACGATCAGCCTGCCCGCTGCACGAAAAGGCACAAGCTTTTCGGTCGAAGCGTTTTTTATAGACATCGCCAATGGCAACCAATTCGGCAACCATGTCACCATCGCGCCAAGGGCGGACCTCCACGACGGGCTGCTGGATATCGTGATTGTAAAAAAAGCGGGCCGCCTCCGGTTGCTCTGGTCGACCGCGCGCCAGGTGTTCGGCGGCTACAAGATCACACCCGAGCCATCCGATGCGGGAAAAGAAAAAGTGCTTTATTTCCAGACGCCGGAAATCGTCATCGGCAACCCGGGTCTGGCGCCTTTGCATATCGACGGCGACCCGGCGCCTTCGGCCGCGGAGTTCAGGATCGCCATCGTGCCAAGAGCCATCCTGCTGATCCAGCCTTAACGCCTCAGCCTTAACGCCCCAGCCTTAACGCCGGCTATTGGCCAAATGCGCAAATTCCTGAAAGGTGCGCTGGTTGTCACTATTGTCAAGCGACCCGATGATGGTCAGTTTTTCCTGCGTGGTGAGATGAAAGTTCAGTGCGGCGCCCGCATCTTCTGTCTTGGGGACGTATTGGAGGACCATCTTGCGGAACGGGAAACCCATCGCGTCGGGCGCAAGGCTCATGAGGTCGTTCTGGCTGTATTCCTGCAGCCTGTACCAATTGTCTTCGAGCAGGATGATCGGTTTGGTGATGATATCGGTGATATCGCCCGATTCATACGGGTTCTCCCATCCCCCTGATTTCGTGTCGCGGATCTGGATGAGGACAACCCCGCTCGTATTTTCCTTTATCCATTTCTTGAAGGCCGTGACAAAGCGGAGCACGCTCAGCTCCCCGAAATTGTCCCGGAAACCGGCATCCATGACATCTACGACAGGTTTAGTCGGCAGCCAAACATCCGGAAGGACATACGGGAACGTCGCATTCATCCGCAAGGCCGTCAACAACCGCAGGTTCATCGGCCCCTGACGCGCGAAAAGCGCGCCGAAATCCACCGCGTCGGGGTCCATCTCCGCGATCTTCGTGCTGTCGTATTCCGGCCGCATCAAAAAGCTGACCGGCTGCGTGCAGATGACCAGCGCCCGGCTGTCCTGCGTGATATCGGGGTTCAGCACCATCAGCGGTACCCGGGCGGCGGCTTCTTCCGGCGCCAGGTCCTTGAGTTGCTGGTTGAGCATGCCCCGTGTATTGATGTTCAATTGCTGCTCGAAGGCGTAGCCGCGGTCTTTGACGTATTCATATTGGCCGACCCGGAACTTCTGGGCCGGCGAGGCCAGGTCGCGCGCGACGAAGGAGGAGAACAGGGTATTGAGCAGATCTTTTGAAATGTCGTTGATATATTGGCGGTTGGGAAGGTGGATGCTGGTATCTCCCGCGTCCCGGCGGCGCGAAAGTTCCCGGAAGTAGGCCGCACCCAGCATCCCGCCCGAGGCCCCGGTCATCAGGAAGGTCTTGCGCATGAGCTGGCCGTCGCAAAGGCTGTCCAGGTGCTGCAGGACGCTCATGGTAAAACAGGCGCTTCGGTTTCCGCCGCCGCTCGCATTGATCATATAGAGCAGCGGTTTGGGGGATGACTGGCGCGCCTTCCAGCGCTCCAGGATGCGGATCATGTTTTCCTTGTCCTGCTCGATGTGCGTGGCGGAACAGAGCTCCATCAGCGTCTGCCGGTCGTACAGGGGCCGCTGGTCGGTGTTGGTGTAATTCAGCCCGTACGCCTTATTGGTCGGGTCGATCACCCGGTAATGATAGAGCAGGTTCAGCAGGAGATAGGCGCCGGCCATCGACGGAATGGCCCAGGAGCCGAGGAAATAGGAAACGGCGCCCGACAGGGAGATCAGGATCGCGAAAAAGACGAGGATGCTTGCGCCGGCGGGAAGCTGGAAATACCGGCTGTCCATAAAGAACCCGACCACGATCAGGAAGATGAAGGCGGCGAAGATCGAAAGGACCGCGGAGATGTGATGCCGGTTGAAGATGCTCTCGATGAACGCCTTGCTGTAGTGCGCGACATCCCGCGTTTGCCGGATCGTTCGCGGCGAATTGAGATACCACTTGACGTGCATGAGCCGCGTCTCGTTGAGCTTCACCTCCTGTTTGCCGAACTGCGATTTGAAGAGCTTCGGATTGCTGATCACTGGCGTCATCCGCCGGACGATCGTCTTGTCCGCCCGGAAAAAATACAGGAAGGACACCGCGATGACAAAACAGAATCCCGAAAGGAATCCCAGGATCAGCAAGACGATGGAGGAGGCCGGCAGCAATTCCTTGCTGACGTTGTACTGGATCGCCTTGATGAGATAGAAGAGTAAGAAGCTCAGCGGCAGCAACACATTGTTGATGCAATATTTGAGAAAGGGGTTGGTCGTTGTCGCCAGGAAACGGAAATGGCGGCTGAACAAAATAAAAGTCGTGATATTCCAGCTCATGATGAAAATGGCCGTGGCCATTCCGACAAAAGAGGTGCTGACCGGGCTGACATTTCCAAGGTATTCCGGCGAGAGGAACAGCGCTCCGGCGCCATAGCTGCGCATAAAGCCACCGTTTAGCGTACTGAACAGGATCAGCCAGAAAAGCAGCAGGATCTGATGCCTTCTGAGTTGCGCCAGGAGCAGTTGAACCGGGAAGAAATAGTAAATGGCTTTACAAATTCGGATCATACCGTTACATAACGTCTTACTGGCATCACAAGGTATAACATTCCCACCATTGTCAGCAAGAATAGGAGCCCCGTGATCTGGTGAAACTCTGCCAGCCAGTCGAACGCTACCCAATGATGGGCTTCGATCCACGGGCTGGTGAGCAGGCTGCAGATGCCCAGCGTGATCTGGACGCAGACCAGCAATAACGGCAGCCATCGCAGGCGCAGGAAACGATCCGGCGCGCCCGGGAGCCTGACGGCCCGGATCGTCCAGATCAGCACCAGAACGAACAGCGTATAGGCCAATGTCCGGTGAATGAACTGGACCGTGATCGGGTTTCCGGCAATCGCTGCTATCCAGGAGCCGCGGAACATATTCGCCGGCAGGTAGTCGCCGTTAATG
>DATNBP010000015.1:0-2818 GCA_035572015.1 Puia sp.
TGGGCGAGCCCGTTTCCCTCGCGGAGGCGGGTCAGCGCGGGGGGCGTGGGGACGCGACCCGTGTGATAGTCGACCTTGTTCAGCCAGAATAGTCCGATGCGGGTGCCGACCCACAGGGTATCTTTGCTGTACGGGATGAAAAAATCTATGTTGTTCGCCATAGCCTCCTTTTGGTCGAACAGGATGTGTTGCTCGACCCGGAGCGTGTTGCTATTGAGCACCAGGATCCCACCCCTGGACCAGAGGCCGACGAAGAGCCGGTCTCCATCGGGCAGCACCGCGCGGATGCTGGAATTCCCGATCCCGGGAATTTGCTCCGACAGGTCGTAGGTCCCGAATACCGGGTTGGAAAGGTTCTCCTTATACAGGCCGTCATCGGTACCGACCCAAAGGCGGCCGTCGCGGTCGAGGAAGACGAGATTGCACCATAAGGAGTCAAGCCGTTTCCCGCCCAGCAGGCTTAACCGGCCCGCCGACTGGTCGCAGCGCATCAGGTAGAAGCCGCTCGATTTGGCGGTTACGGCAATCAGCGTATCGTTCAGCACGAAGATCTGGGGTGCGAGACCGCTGAGTTCCTTGTTGCCGTCAATCGGCAGGGGCAGCGAAAGGCGACGGCCGTCGCGGAAGCGGAACAGCTCCAGGGCGTTGCGCCCGGCATTGAAAAGATAGAGCTGGTTATGATATTCGATATAGGAATCCTGCCGGTGGCCATGTTCGTCAAAAACCGCCTGCCGCAGCGCTGCGTTGTGGTCAAGATAATCGGTATCGATGCGGTTAGTGGCCGGGTCAAACCGCGCAAAGCCGGGTTCGTTCTCCTGGATGGCGGAGCCGTCGCCTGGAAGATAGATGCTGCCGCCGAAGATGAGTTCCACACGCCCCGCCTCTGAAGGTTTGTGGTAATCGTATCGACTGATGATCTTCCCCGTGCTGTCAAATGCGAAGAGCCCGGTCTTTGTCGACAGGACAAAATCGCCTTTTGCCACGCAGCTGGTCTCGTAGACATTGTTTGCCCAGAAGGAAAGAACGGAGTCGGCGGGCACGGTGAGCGAAAGGAATCGATGGGTGAGCGTGTTGTAGCTGAATGAGCCGCTCGTGGTGGATCCGATCAGCTGATCACCGGCTATCTTCAGTTGATTGATGGCATTGCCCGGCAGCGGGAGATCGGGGGATCCCGTATAGTAACTGGTGAAACTACGTCCATCGAAGCGGTTCAAACCCTTCGACGTCGCAACCCAGATATACCCATGCGCATCCTGGACGATGCCCGTGACGGCGTTGTTGGAGAGGCCATCCAGCCTGGAATAACGCCGGAACCCCATTCCCGCCGGCGATTGGGCCCGCAGAGACTGGGCAAAGAGAAGGGAGCCCAGCACCAGGGTAAGAAGGGGGTGGCGCATAGTTTAAAGGTACAATTTGGCAGCAAAAAACGCATGCCCGCCGATGGGCCCGGCCCGTGGCACCGCCGTTCGTTAAGAGCCGCATGCCGGTCGTTAAGGGCGGGACGCCGGTCGTTGGAGAAGGGACGCCAATCGTTAGATTGCGCCAGTGAAATTTTTTTACCGGCCTGGAGGGGAAAGCAATATTTTGTATTCGTACGGCGTCATATCGACGAGGGCGTAGTGCCGCACGGCGTCGATCTTCATTTCATCGAGCAAATTGACGGTAGCCCCGTACGTGCAGTCGGGGGAAGGCTTCAGGACAACTTCGAACCAGGCCGGGTCGGTGCGCCGTTTCTTATCGAGGATGATGGATCGGATCGCACTCCCATCGGCGATCTTCCCGCGGGACGGATCGGCGCCCTCGTAATAGAAAATGCTGTTGTTTTTTCCTGCAAGGATGGTGATGACGGCGGAATTCGGCTCATGCCGGAATCTTTCCGGGTGGGAATCGTCGGGCAGGACGAGCCGCATGGCGGCGGGTTGCGTCATCGTCGTCGTGAAGACGAAAAAGGTGATGAGGAGGAACCCCAGGTCTACCATCGGCGTTAGGTCGACGCGCGTGGGAAGCTTCTTCGATTTTTTTACGCCGGCCTGGGGATGATTCGGGGACGAAGCGGCTAGTTCTGCCATACGGTTCGTTTTGATACGAGATGCGGGGCGAGACATATTCCATAATTTTTGCCCCGTCAAAACCGCGGCAGCGCTATCCTTCAGTTGCGCGTATAGTTGAGCATCCAGGTGACCCCGAATTTATCTTTGATCTCGCCGAAGGTCGCGCCCCAGAAGGATTGGTGGAGGGGAACCTTGACCTGGCCGCCAATGGCGAGACGGTCGAAGAACTTATGGATCTCCTGATCGCTGTTGCAATGGAGGCAAAGATTCACGGAATTGCCGGGGCGCAGGTTGTCGCCGATCATATCGGAACCCATGAGGAGGGTCGTGCCCGCCTTGGAAAGTGACCCGTGGAGGATGAGAGGACCTTTTTCGGAGGGCAGTTTGGCGGCCATCGGAGACTCCGAGATCTTTTGAAGCTCGAGATCGCCGTCAAGGCATTGCTGGTAAAAGGAGAGCGCCTCGCGGCACTGGCCGTTGAAATTCAAGTATGGATTTACCTGTGTCATGGGGGAATTCTTTTGTTCCACAAAGCTACCCGGCTTTAGCCGAGGAAGCGGTGTGTGCTTCCGTCAATTCAAGGGGTTGTTTACGACAGCAAATGGCGTTATCTTTATGAACCCAGAAATTACATTTGCCATGAAAAATATTGCCATCCTCGTGCCGGAGACGGCGGTCATCGAAGCGGTAGCCGATCCGCGGTATGCCTTTACAGCGGTAAATGAATTCCTGAAAAGTATGGGGGAGATGCCGATGTTCCATGTGCA
>DATNBP010000016.1:0-16266 GCA_035572015.1 Puia sp.
TTGCCTATTACCTCATGCGTCTGATCTCCCGCCGCATCCAATCGATGGTGCAGCTGGCGGACAAGATTGCGAAAGGGGACTTTCAACTCGTGGCGGATCACAAACACGACGAACTGACAGACCTGTCCGTCTCGCTGAACAGCATGTCGGCACAGCTCAGCCGCAATATCGGCGAGTTGGAAAAAAGGAACAGGGAGCTGACGCAGTTCGCCTACGTGGTCTCGCATGACCTGAAGGCACCCGTTCGCGGCATTTCGAATGTCGTCGGTTGGATCAGGGAAGACCTGGCCGGCGAGATCAGCCCCGCCATGCAAAAATATCTGGATTATATTCCCGATCGGGTCAGGCGGATGGAAGACCTGATCGACGGTCTGCTGGCATACGGACGGGCGGGCCGCGAGAGTTCGCCGGCCGAGCCGGTAGACGTGGCCGGACTGATCGGAGAGGTCGCTGAATACATGGTGCCGAGGACGCAGGTGTTTCGGGTAGGGCCGATGCCCGTTATTCATACCCAGCCCTTGCCGTTGCAGCAGGTGTTCAGCAATCTGATCGGCAACGCGGTGAAGTATGCGCCGCAGGATGGCGGGGAGATCTCGATTTCCTGCACCGAGCAGGAAGACTTCTACGAATTCGCGGTGGAGGACAACGGGCCGGGCATTCCGGCCGAATACCACGAAAAGGTATTCGGGCTTTTTCAGACGCTCAGGGAGAAGGCGGACAAAGAAAGCACCGGGATCGGACTGGCGATCGTACGAAAGATCGTACAGGAACACGGAGGGATGGTCAAGATCAGATCGGTTCCCGGAAGCGGCGCAAGTTTTATCTTTACATGGCCAAAAGGATCAGCATGAACAGAAAGACGATTATGCTCGTGGAGGACGATGAACTGGATGTCATCAGCGTCCAGCGCTCGCTCAAGAAACTGGAAATTGACTTTGAACTGGTCGTTGCTTTCAATGGAGCGGAGGCGATCGAAATGCTGCAGGGCAGCAGCCGCATCGGGCCCATGGGGTCGCTGCCCGACATTGTGCTGCTGGACCTCAACATGCCGCGCATGAACGGCCTGGAATTCCTGCAGCGCATCAGAGCCGACCCGCGGCTTGCGCACATCAAGGTATTCGTGATGACCACGTCAGGCGAGTCCGCCGACCGGAGTTCGGCGGAAGCATTGGGCGTGTCGGGGTATCTCGTCAAGCCGATGAGCTACGGGGCGCCGTATAACCGCAAGGACTCTATGGAGCATTTTGTTCAGTTCCATATGCGGAGTATTTTGCTTGGACTGGAGGAATAGATCCCTGTGCTTCGGTCAAACTCGTGACAGATGGTCGCCGGCTTTTTGGATGAGGTCCTCGAGCCGGAAAGGTTTCCTCAGCCAGTCATCGGCGCCGGCCGATTCGGCAAGGGCCGAGATATTGTCCTCGCTCGAGAAATAGACAACCGGGATACGGTTGTACCTGGCGTTGGACTTCAATAGCCTGGTGGCTGCGATGCCATCCATGACCGGCATGTGGTGATCCATAAAAATCAGTTTCGGGCGGTACAGCCTTACCCGCCGCAGGAGCTGGCTGCAATCCTGCAGGGTTTCCACCATATAACCGTTTTGTTCCAGAATCCGTTTTGCCAACAACAGGTGATCGGGATTGTCGTCGATCATCATGATGCGTTTAGCCTTAACCATGCCTTTCTGCTTTATGACTCGCTGCAAGCGTTGAAGTCAATATTCTTTGTCGAAGTTACCAATATTCGCACCCGCCCGGACGAAATGAATGAATATTAATTTGTAGATTCGACAGCACGCGCTGAAAGGCGGGGGAAAATATTTCCCACAACACGTAATGCGTGACACGAGTTTTCGCGGTGGCATTCCGGCAATACAGCGAGAACCAGGATATTGAGGGGTTATGTTGAAAAAGGGAAGCGAGATGAGAAGGTTTACTTTCGGAGCTGTACGGAAATATCCTTATCTTATGCCGACAATTACTTGCATATGAGAACGCTTCTACTCGTCGCCGCGGTGCTGGTCACCACTTCGGTTTGTGCACAACAATCTTTTAACGGCGTGGACTCGCACCTGGGCAATCTTTTTATGTTGTCCAACGCGCAAAGCCGCTCGATCAGCCCGGAGAACTTCAACGGCGCCAAGGGGGCAGGCGGGATGGCGACAAAGGGAACGGGGTCCGGGGCCGCGCGGGAACTGGGCCAGGGCTGGAAGATCAGCCCCTCCGTGGTCATCAAGTCCAAAGCGACTTTTACGATCGCGGAAATCGATGGCCCGGGCTCGATCCAGCATATCTGGATGACGCCGACGGGCAACTGGCGCTGGTCGATCCTGCGCATCTACTGGGACGATGAGGCGACGCCTTCGGTGGAAGTACCGGTCGGCGATTTTTTCGGGATGGGGTGGGGCCAGTATTCGCCGTTGCGGTCGCTGGCGGTGTGCGTGAACCCGGGGAGCGCCTTCAATTGCTATTGGCCGATGCCATTCCGCAAGAAATGCCGCATCACGATGGAGAATATCGACGATAAGGATATGGTGCTGTATTATTCCGTGGATTATATATTGACGGAGGTCCCCGCCAATGCCGGGTATTTCCACGCGCAATTCCGACGGGTGAACCCGCTCCCATACAAAGGCGTCGTGACGCTCCTGGACAGCGTGCACGGCAAGGGACAGTATGTGGGCACCTATCTCGCCTGGGGAGTACACAATAACGGCTGGTGGGGCGAAGGGGAGATCAAATTCTATATGGACGGCGACAAGGACTGGCCTACGATCTGCGGAACGGGTACGGAGGACTATTTTTGCGGATCGTATGACTTCGACACGCAAACGAAGAATGCGGCGGGAGTGAGCGTGAGCCATTATACAGAGTTCTCTAAGCCCTATTCGGGCCTTGCCCAGGTGATCAAGGGGGATGGGCACTACGATATGGCGCAGCGGTTCGGCCTGTACAGGTGGCATATCGCAGACCCGATCAGGTTCGACAAGAGTTTGAAGGTGACCATCCAGGCGCTGGGCTGGCGGGAAGGCGGAAGGTATCTGCCGCTCCAGGACGATATCTCGTCGACGGTCTTCTGGTACCAGACGGAACCGCACGCGCCGTTCCCGGTGTTGCCGGGGAAGGATGCGTTGGAGGTCGATTAGGGTTCGCTACAATCCCATTATATGATACGACGGTTGCTGCCATTCATCGCTGTATTTTCTTCATGCGTCATGCCAAAAGTATATGCGCCCGGCTCGTTCGGCCCGGACATGAAATTTTTGCAGACCAGGGACAGCGGGCTGGTTGTCTTAAAGAAGGGCGACGCTGCGATCCTCGTGTCCCCGAAATACCAGGGAAAGGTCTTTACGTCGACGGCGGCCGGCGATACGGGGACGAGTTTTGGCTGGATCCATTACAAGGCCTTCGACGGACCGGCGGACCCGCATATGAATGCGTATGGCGGCGAGGACAGGCTCTGGCTGGGACCCGAGGGCGGGAAGTTTTCGCTGTTCTTTCCGAAGGGCGCGAAAATGGAATTTGCCAACTGGAAGACGCCGGCGGCGTTTGATACGGAGCCGTGGACGGTCACCGGTCACAGCGATAGTTCGGTGGAACTGCGAAAGGACATGCAACTCGTGAATTATGCGGGGACGAGGCTAAGCTTGTCGATCGACAGGCGCATCGCCATCATGGACAGGGCAGCGATCGACAGCACCTGGAAACTTGCGCCGGACGCATCGGTGGCGGCGGTGGGGTACGAGACGGTCAATTCGCTGACCAATACAGGCGCCGAAGCCTGGACGGACTCGACGGGGATGCCCTGTATCTGGATGCTGGATATGTTCAATCCTTCGCCGGCAACGACGATCGTGATCCCCTATACCTCCAATTCGCTGGATTCGAGCAAGCCCGCGACAACGGATTATTTTGGCGAGATCCCGGCGGACAGGATCAGGTTCGACCGCGGGCCGATCTATGGCATCATCTATTTCAAGGCGGACGGCAAGAGCCGCGGGAAACTAGGCGTGCATCCCGACCGGGCCGAGCCCGTGGCAGGCAGCTACGATGCGCAGCGGCGGGTGCTTACCCTCATTTTATTTGACAATTCGCAGGGGCCGTATCTCAACCAGGAGTGGAATACGACCAAACCGCCTTTTAGCGGCGACGTCATGAACGCGTATAACGACGGACCGCTGGCGGATGGCAGCCAGATGGGCCCGTTCTATGAACTGGAGAGCGTGTCGCCGGCGGCCTTTCTCGCCCCCGGTCACACGTTGGTGCATCACCACGCGGTCTTTCATTTTACGGGACCCGAGGCGAGCCTGGACCAGATCGCGCGCAAAATATTGGGGCCTTCTTTGCAGCAGATCAGGACGGCGTTCCATTAACCGCTAAAATTAATTTTTGGTGCGGCCATCGGCGCAGGCAACTACCAGCGGCGGGCCGCCGTTTTTTTCTTTTACCCGCTCTCCGACCCATTGCGGCGTACTTCATTTCGCAGGCCGGCCGGCCAAACCTTGCCTCGTTCCACAGTTGTTTTTCCACATCTTAATCAATTTAAATTATTGACTATGAAGAAGCGTGTACATTATCAAACGCTGGCAGCACTGCTGCTGGCGACCGGCGGACTGTTCACTGCCTGTCACAAAGGAAATTTCAATCCGCAGGACCTGCGCAATTTCGACCAGGTCGTGCTGGTGGCCAACAAGGCCTCGTATGGACCCATGCTGGTCGACACTACGCTGCAGAACGCCTGGGGTCTGACCTGGGCCCCGCAAGGGATTGCATGGGTCAACGCGAATGGGACAGGTCTCAGCGAATTGTATACCGGTCAGGGTGCGATCGTACGGCCGCCGGTCCATATCCCCTCGCCCACGGATAGCGTGGGTGGCGCCCCGAGCGGCGATGTCTTTGTCGGCGGAGCCGGGTTCGTGCTGGCGGACGGCGCGGGAGCCAATTTCATGTTCGTCGGCGAGGACGGGATCTTGTCGGGATGGAACGGGGCCGATGGCAATAACGCCCAGCGCGTCAGGGACCTCTCCGCGACCGCCGTGTACAAGGGCGTGACCATGGACAGCACCGGCGGCCATCACTATCTCTATGCCGCCAACTTCATGACGGGCAATATTGACGTCTTTGACCAGTCCTTCCATCTCGTATCGATGCCATTCCACGACCCCGGGCTGCCGGCAGGCTACGCACCTTTCAACATCGTGCCGGTGGGCGACTGGCTGTTCGTCAACTACGCGGAGCAGACACCGGGGAGCATCGACGAGATGCATGGACACGGGCTCGGCTTCACGGATGTGTATACCCCGGATGGCATCTTCGTGCGGCGCTTTGCCTCACGGGGAACTCTGAACGCACCCTGGGCGATCGCGTGGGCGCCGGCGGGTTGGTTGTCGGCGGCAGATATGGACAGCACGGGGGCCGACATGGACAACTCAGGCGAGAAGCAGACAAGCGCGACCTCGGATAAGGGGGACCACGGCGATCGCGACCACGACATCTCCACGCCGGTCGTGCTGATCGGGAATTTCGGGGACGGTCGTATCAACGTGTTCGCGCCGGATGGCCATTTCCTCGGCCAACTGCAATCGCACAAGAAGGTGATCTCGATCGACGGGCTCTGGGCTTTGACGTTCCCGCCGGCTACCGCGACGAGTATCGATCCTCGGAGACTGTATTTTACGGCGGGGCCGAACGATGAAGCTGACGGAGAGTTTGGGTACCTGATCAAGGAATGATCGGCGGTTAAGACGTGTTGCGGACGGGCCCTCGCTCTCCCGGGAGCGAGGGCCTTTTTGTGTGGCGGCGGCGCGGCGGCGATGCGGCGCGGAGCAGGCCCACGATCTATGCCGACATGAAGCTGACGATAAATCTCCCTTCGTGTAAATAATAATAGCTTTGTCTATCGCGCGAGTAAACGACGGGGGCGCCGAAATCCTTCATCAGGCGAATGTACTCGTATGTGCTGCGTTCGGAAAGGCCGAGCTTGCCGGCGAGTTGCGCGGGGGTCCCGGTGCCTTTGATACGGATGAGCTGATCGATTCGGTCGAGCCGATTGAAAATTTCCTTTTGCATAGTGATAAGGTTTGATTGGTGGACAAAGTTTATTTTACGGAAGGTAAACCAGTTGCGAGGAAATATGTTATGTTTGTTGTATTATAGATATTTTATATAAAACTAAATCAATGGAAACTCTTATCAAACGTTCGTTCTTTGTACTGGCCTCTACTCTCACCCTATCGAGCCTGCACGCCCAAACGGCAGACGATATCGTCAACAAGTATACGACAGCCATCGGCGGAAAGGAGGTCATCGACAACACGAAGTCGATGATCGTCGAAGCTACCACATCGGTCATGGGCAATGATGGCGATACAAAAACCACGGTCCTTTACGGAAAGGGATATAAGAACGAGTCGAATTTCGGCGGCACCCAGATCGTCACCTGCGTTACCCCCACCGGCGGTTGGATGATCAACCCCTTCGCTGGCGCGGCTACGGCTACGGCCATGCCGGACGAACAACTTAAAAGTCAAAAGATCAACCTCGTGCTGGACCCTCTTTCGAATTACGCTGCCAATGGCAACAAGATCGAACTGCTCGGCCAGGATTCCGCGGACTACAAGATCAAATCATCGGGCAACGGTCCGGAAGTAACTTATTTTGTCAACATGAAGACCTATCTGCTCGACAAGATCACCAGCCATGTCAGCATGGGCGGCCAGGATGGTGACGTGAATATTTCGTTCTCGGATTACCGTAAGCTGGACAACGGCCTGTTATTCCCGTTCAGCGAAAACCTGGAAGTGCCGCAAGCTACGCTGGCTATCACCGTGAAGAAAGTGACGGTGAACGCGCCGGTCGATCCCACGATATTCGATATGCCGAAGTAAGCCAGATCGATTGTCATGCATCGCCGAAAAAAATAAAAACGGGGCCCGGACGGCCCCGTTTCACTTGTTGGTGCTATGTAAATCATCGACTGACGAGGTGATAGTTCTTGAAGGACATGATCTGGCGTCCCCCCAGAAAGTTCTGCTCTATGAAAGTGAGCAGCCGGTACTTCAGCCGTTCGTGTTTGTGCCGCACCACGCTTTGAGGGTGGCGGCGACGCTCCAATTGGTCGGCCCAATTGAATAGCCGGATCCGCTCCTGCATGACCGCGGGGTGGGTCTCCTGATAGACCGATAACTGGCTCAGATTTCCAAAATCGAACTCTTCCTGTTCCCGGCGAAAATACTCTTCGGCCTTGTCGCGGCCGCTGTGGATTGTAGCAAAGGCCTTGCGCTTTTTCTGCATATACTGCGGCGGGCGTACCCAGCCGTAGTGATAGATGTGGGCATCGACACGGGCGACTTTGAGTTTGAAGGTTCCCTTTTTCTGCCGGTAGTGGACGCCGTCGAAACCAGGGATCCGGCGAAACGACTGCGCGGACTCCCAGGAATGGATGTCCCTGTCGTTACGGACGATCCGGATCTCGTTGGCGTACCAGGCGTGGGAAGTGATAAAATGGTCGTAGTCGCCCCAGAAATGCCTGTATTTGAATAGGATACCTTCTACGTCGGGGGCGTGGAGCAACTCCTCACAGCGCTGGCGGATCTTCGGCAGGTCGTCTTCATGAACGACCTCGTCGCTCTGCAGGTAGAATAACCAATCGCCCTTGCAGGCTGCTTTGGCGATATCGGTCTGGTGGGCGTGTTCCATGCCACGGGGGTACTTGTCGAGGTCCCAAACGGTATGGATGACCCGGATCTTAGGGGATCCGATGCTGTTGATCTCCTCGAGGGTACGATCGTCGTGGTCGCAATCGCCCAGGGCCACAACAAATTCATCCACAAGGGGTAAGATGGAACTGATGGTTTGTCGAATGGGGTAGTACAGTTTGGTGGCGTTGCGCACCATGGTGAATCCGCTAATGGTCATGCCCGGTTTTTTAGTGTTTTGGATCTGTGTGTGTGACTTCTCATCTGACTCTCAAAGTTCGTGCGCGCTTAATCTATTGGGATTAAGAGCTCATTAAACACCCATAAGCGGGGCAATGAGCTTGTCGGGAACGTTAACAAATGGATAACCGGTAGTTAACGAACAAAAACTGTAGGGATTTCGATGAAAAGGCATTAAGATTGGATTAAAATGACGTGCCAGGAGCGCCGGGGGCTAAAACCGGGGAGTTTTTCGGGTGAATTTTCAGGGTTCCGGGGGTAGAATTCCGATGTGGATAAACCAGGTTTGGTATAGTTTTGGCCGCCTATAAGTAGTTATAAACCTTTATTTTGTGGTCCCGCCGCGGCCGGCGGCCAACCGCAGGATGATCGGTGAAAACTTAAATCCGTTCCCATGAAAAAGACAATTGTCTTTAACCTGCTGCTTATTCTCGGCTATTATCTCGTGCTGCAATTACTTGTCTGGCTCGCCATGATCTTCCGGTAACGGGGGGAACTCTGGGGTCGTTTTTGGTCACTCGTCCTGGTTTGCGGCGAACTTTGCCTGCGTTCATTCGTCGTCGGCGAGCAGATCGGGCCGTCTTTCGCGGGTCCGCGTCAGGGATTGATTGTGGCGCCAGTCTTCGATCTTTTTCGGATCGCCGCTGAGGAGGATGTCGGGTACTTTCACCCCGCGGAAATCGGCTGGCCGGGTATAGACCGGTGGCGCCAGCAGGTTGTCCTGAAAGGAATCGAATAGCGCGGATGTTTCGTCGTTGAGGACGCCCGGTATCAACCGCCCGATCGAATCGACCAGTACCGCCGCCGCCAGTTCGCCGCCGCTCAGGACATAGTCTCCGATGGAGATCTCGCGCGTCACATATTTTTCGCGGATCCGCTGATCGATCCCCTTGTAGTGCCCGCAAATGATCAGGATGTCCGCCTTCAGGCTTAGATAGTTGGAGATCTTTTGATTGAGCCGTTCGCCGTCGGGCGTCATGTAAATGATCTCGTCATAGGCGCGTCCGCGGTCTTTGGACAGGGACCCGATCGCATTGGCCAGAGGTTCCGGCATGATGACCATCCCCGCGCCGCCACCGTACTGGTAGTCGTCGACCTGGCCGTATTCATTGACGGCCCATTCGCGCAGGTGGTGCACATTGATCGTCAACAGCCTCCTCTCCCTGGCGCGCTTGACGATCGAATGTTGGAACGGGCTCTCGAGGAGCTCGGGCAGGACCGTGAGTATGTCGATTGTCATGCTGCAAACTTAGGATTATTTCGGCGAGGACGCCCCCGCGACGATATGCTCAACGGGAATTTTGCCGTATGCAACATCAAGCGTCACCTTCCCGCCGCGGCTGGTGACATTCCCAAATCCACTATCGGTAGAAAGAAAGGAGGTAAAGTCGCCGATACGCGAGTCGACATAAAGCGTGCGGGTCACCGCGTCGTACCGCACCCCGGTCAGCGCCTCGATCAGCGCGTAGCTTGACATGGCGCGGGCATACCAGTGGCCGCACTCGTATTCGTCGAACGGATTGCGGACACGGCCGTCATATCGGCGGCGGCAGGTGCGAACGATGTCGAGCCCTTCCGCAACCTTGCCCTCGAAGATGAGGTGCGACGCGACCTGGTACTCGATGCCGGTCCACACCTCGTTGCTGTACACAAAGGGCAGGGACAGCTGCCCGCCTTCTGGCCAGGTGCATAACAGCAGCCCGCCTTCGTTGCCCAGCGCGTACCCCGGCCGCTGGGGATTGCTGTAGTCGCTCAGGTCTTTTTTCTCATTGAAGGTATATACGGATTGCAGATGGCTTTTGACTTTGCCGCGGTCCAGCGGCTCGGGCAAGCCGCAGACACGCGCCATCCAATCCCCCAGCACACCATCGGAGAGGCAACCCTTGCCATATTGGTATTTGGGCCCTTCTTTTTGCAACAGCGCCACGGCTTCCGCGGAGTACCCGCCGTTGAAGGAATGCTGGCTGGCCGCGACCGGATCGGCGGCATTGAGCCCTGTCCACTCGATCTTTTGGTTGAAGTACTTGCCGTTGAACAACCGTTGCTCCATGAATAGTTTCCCCTTGTTGAAAAGTGACGTGTATTGGTCCACGTTCTCGCCAAGGGCGGCGCCGATTTCGGTGAAAGCCTCGAGCGCTCCGAGATAAAAGCTGGTGGTCATCGGGTCCGGACCCCAGAATTCGATATCATAGGTGTTGTGGTGCGGCTCTTCCAGCGTGCCCGTGTGGCGCGGATCCCAGGTGGCAATGCAATAATCGAGCGATTGTTTCACCCTGGGATAGAGGTTGCGGAGCCAACTGCTGTCGCCGCTGATCCGCCAGTCGCGGTAGACTTTCATGATCCCGCCCAACTGGCCGTCGCTTGCGGCGTAAAAGGTGTGGGCCTGCGGCCGGATGGGCAGGGCTGCGCGGAATTGCTGATGTCCGGCCGCGTTCTGGTCCTCAAAGAACTCCGTGCGGCGCAGGCTTCGTTCAAGGGAAGGAAAGAGGTGACACACCGCTTGCGCATAGTTCCAAACATGCGTGCACGAACCCGCGCAGCTCCCCCAGTTGTCGTCGGACCCCTCCCAGCCCCAGAAGCGCCCGTCGGACTGGCGGAGGACCGTCGGCGACTTGAGGATGCTCAGGTTGGCGGCAACGGCTTCCATCACCTCCGGTGGCAGCGTGCTGCGGTAGAAGGCATCTTTGAACAGGGTTGTCTTGCCGCGCAGCTCGCTGTAGTGCGCCCTCCAGTAACTGATAGCGGCGTCGATATCCGCGAACCGGCTGCTATACCAGGGCTTGTAGTACCAGGAGGGCGAAGTATCGGGGACCGTGCTGTCGGCGGGATTGCTAACGTTTTCGCCTATGCGTAAACGGCTGTCGGGCACATACCAGGTGATCATCAGCCGGATGGTCCGGACCTCACCCGGTTTGAGGGTGAAAGGCACCTCGATCGATGCGCCGGAGGAATTCGGTTGCGGGTCCTTTGCCTGCACGGTGGCATCCCGGATATGGTTCCACGCCATCGTCAGCGGGTCCCACCAGCCGCCCCGGAACCAACAATAGTCGACGACCGCAGCGGGATCGTCGGTGAAAAACGCCAGGTCACCTTTTTTGTCGGGCGCCAACGCGCTGTCCTCGCTGAGGACAAAGCCGCCTGTCGTGCGGCGGACCTGTGAAAAAGACGGGAGGGTGGGAGAATTGAACGAGAAGATATATTCCAGCGTCTTTGGGCTGCGGTTGGCGATCCTGTATTCCAGCGCCCCCATCGGGAGGCTCGAATTGTCGGGGTCGGTGGGAATGAAGGGACTCCAACCCGTGATCCGGACTTCGGCAGGGAGCCCGGCGTCATTGAGGCTCACCTCGGCGAAGGGGAAGGTGGCCCGGAAGGTTGCGTTCCGGTAGCGGGCCAGCCCCCAGGTACGGCCGACGTCGCCCAGTCCGGCCTGCGACATCGAATATTTTTTCCAGTCGGGGACCGGGCCTTCGAGGACCCGGGCGGTTTTCGGTTGGCCCTTGACGACGAGGGCGGCAAAGACGGGCGGTTCGTTGAAAAAGTCGGGGGCGTTGCGGATGGATAGGTGGGAGATGGCGCCGGTGCCTTCGAGACAAAACATGCCCGCGCCGATGCCGCCGACGGGGAAGGCGATGTGGTTGAGGTTGGCGCCGGAGTAGGCGGCGTTGAAGGCGCGGGATTGCGCGGCTGCGGGGTGAATGACGGCGGCGAAAAGTCCGGTGAGCAGGATGGCGAGGGGGCCGCGGGGAAGGCGTTGGTGGCGCATAACAGCTGGAATTGGTGCCTTACAAGTTAACTAAAACCGGACAATTGCGTGTATCTGGGGAGGCTTGCGCGGAGAGGTCGGCGTGGTCGGCGGGGTCGGCGAGGGTGGCGGCTGTAGCGTTTCCGGAGTGTTGAAGCATTTGCTCAAGCAAATGAAATGGAGAAAAATATTCCTTTGATGATCAGCGATTTATATTTGGCGAAAGCATTTGCTCAAGCAAATGCTTTACTAAGCTGACATGGCATGGCGGCCGCAGCTCTCGCGGGACGCAGGGGGCGATTCATTTCAACATCGGAGCGGCCGATCTGAAGACCCTCAGGAAGAAAATCGCAAAGGCCGAATACAGGAATATCAGATAAAGCACGTACCAGCGGCGATACTGTCTTATCTGCACCTTAGCCTCGTCAGTCCTGGCATACCGTTTGGCGCGGCTCAGTTTTGCGAGCGAAATTCTGCCGCCGACGGGAATGACGCCGTTGCGGTACAATTGGTAGAACCTGACGGAGCTGTAGATCCTGAACGCAATGGCGAGAAGAAGGATTGGTATGGAGATCCAGATCATTGCAGCTCAAGATAATCCACGTCGTCAATAGTTGCAAGCGCCGGGGAGCCGATCAGGGAAACTCACTCGGTCCGCAGGTTGCGCACCGGGTTGGTCAGGGCCGCCTTTACCGTCTCGAAGCTGACCGTGAAGAGCGTGATCAGCAGGACGCCGGCTCCTGCGCACCCGAAGATCCACCCCGACAGGGGGGCATGATAGGCATAGTTCTGCAGCCAGCGGTGCATGCCGAGATATACGAGCGGCATCGAGATGAACATGGCGAGGACGACGAGCCGGATAAAATCCCTGGATAGCAACGCCCAGAGGTTGAAAACGCCTGCGCCCAATATCTTTCGAACACCGAGTTCTTTTGTGCGCTGTTCCGCAACAAAGGAGGCAAGGCCGAAGAGGCCGAGGCAGGAAATGAAAATGGCGAGACAGGCGAACACGGCGGCGAGATTGCCGATGCGGTTCTCGGCGGCGAACTTCTGCGCATAGTCGTCATCGTTGAAGCGATAAATAAAAGGGCTTGCGGGGTTGAATTTTTTGAAAGTAGATTGGATGGAGGCGAGCGCAGCATGCGTGGACCGGCCGGGCCGGATCCGGATGGTGATGTTGGCCAGCCAGCCGTCGCCGAGAAAAACGGCGGGCTCGATGGGTTTGTAGGGGGAGTTGGCGAGCATGTCGCCGACGACGCCGACGATGTGGTAGGTCCTGGGGGGTTGCCCGAATATCCGCAGCCGGACCTGCATTCCGACGGGGTTTTTCACGCCCATGATCCTGGCAGCCGTGTAGTTGATCAGGGCGGCGCTGCTGTCCGTGGCAAAGTCCCGCGACAGGTCGCGACCCTGCAACACTGTCCACCCGACGGTAGGCCCGAATTCAGGGGTGATGTTGACGTTGTGGAAAGAGATGGCCTTCTGCTCCTCGGTCTGACCTTCCCAGTTGAGTTCATTACCGTTATCAAACGATGTAGTCGGCAGCGAGGACTCCGCTACATTCGCCACCATTCCCGAGGCAAGCAATTCATGACGCAAGGCCTCGTAGTGCTGCCTGAGGCTATCTGTGTTAATCGGGACCGTGATGAGTCCTTCGGGGGTATAGCCGACCGGGCGGTCCCGGGCAAACTGGATCTGCCGGAAGACGATGATGGTCCCCAGAATGAGCGAGAGGGACACCGTGAACTGAAGCGTAACGAGGATTTGACGGGGCAGCCTGGATCCGCGGCCGGCACGGAACACACCCTTCAGCACTTTGACCGGTCTGAATGCGGACAGGTAAAAGGCGGGATAGCTGCCCGCCAGGATGCCGGTTAACAAGGTGAAACCAAGGGCAACGGCCCAGAACAAGAGGCTGCCTTCGGGGAATTGCATACGCTTGGCGGCAATGGCGTTAAAAAAGGGCAAACTGAAATAGGCGAGGGCGGTGGCGAGGACAAACGCCAGCAAAGCCACCAGGATGGATTCGCCGAGGAATTGGGCGACGAGTTGGGTGCGGCGGGAGCCGAGGGTCTTCCGGATGCCCACCTCTTTGGCGCGCTGTTCGCTTCGCGCGGTGGACAGGTTCATGAAATTAATGCAGGCCAGGATCAGGACAAAGCAGCCAATCAGGCCAAAAAAGGAGACGAGCCGGATGCGACCGCCCTCGGGAACGCCCATGACGAAATCGCCGTGCAGGTGGATCCGGTCGAGCGGATAGGCCATCAGGTACTCCTTCGCGTCGGGACTGAAGTTGATATGGGGGGTAGGCAAATATTTGATTCGGGCCGTGGCCATTTCGGGAGTGACCCCATCGGCGAGGAGGGCGAACATCTGCGCGCTGTGATCGTTCCAGTCGGTGTTACTGTTAAGCCAGGCCATCTCTTTCATTTCCCAGGGCAGGAAGATACCGGTGCCATAGAACGTGCTGTTCGGGGGCAGGTCCTCGTATACCCCGCCGACCACAAAGGTTGAATTGTTGTCCCGGCGAAGGGTCTTGCCGATGGGATCGCTATGGCCGAACAGCGCGGCGGCCGTGCTTTGCGAGATCAGGACCGTCGAGGGATCCTTTAGCGAGACCGAGGTGCCGGCCAGCATGTGGAAGGAGAAGATCTCCGGGAAGGTGTATTGCGCCCATTCACCCTGGACGGAAATCGCGTTGCCGCCGACATTCAGCAAAGAGGCGCTGGAGTAATGGGTCACCATGGCGGTCTTTTTGAAGACGTCTTCAAATCCGGTGCGGATGGCTGGTCCGAGTGCGGTCGAGATCGTGTAGCCGGCCATGCCGGTATTGCCCGACTGCTCCATGCGTCGGAGCATCTCGCCTTTGGCCTCCTGCCGGACCATGACCTGGACGATGCGGCGGTAATTCGAATGATAATGATCGAAAGAGAATTCGTCCGCGATCCACAGGCCGATGAGCAGGGCGATCGCCATCCCGACAGCAAGACCGGCGATATTGATGACGGAGTGCGCCCGGTGTTTGAGCAGGTTCCGGATGGCGATGGTGAAATAGTTCCTGAACATGTCTTCGGTTTTTGGGGTCCTATGATAGGGCGGACAAAACGAATGCCGGTTAGGTAAGCGATTGATATTTAATGGCGTCGGCTCCTGGCCCGGCGCGCCGATGACCGGTTTCGATACAGCAGGTGAACGACGGCGCACGATGTCACTCCGTCCTAAGACTCCTGATCGGACTCGTACTCGCCAGTCTAAGCGCCTGGTAGCCGATTGTCAACAAGGTGATGAGCACGGCAACTCCGCCGCCAAGGGCGAAGATCCACCATGCGATGCTGGTGCGGTACGCATAGTTGTCCAGCCAGTTGTTCATCAAGACCAAGGACAGCGGGATGGCGAGCGCCAGGGCAAGGGCGACGAGTGCGATGAATTCGCTGCACACCATCAGGAACAACCTGAGAACGTTTGCCCCCAGCACTTTTCGGATGCTGATCTCCTTTGTTCGCCGTTCGGCCGTAAAGGCCGCGAGACCCAACAGACCCAGACAGGAAATGAGGATCGCAAGGGTTGCAAAACCATCGGCCAGGCTGCGGATCACGATCTCGTTTTTGTATGACGAAAGATAGGCGTCGACTGAAAATTGATAGGTAAAGGGAAACGCCGGGTTCAGGGTGGTGCAGAGGGATTGGAGGGTGGCCAGGGCTTGCCGGGTTTGTCCGGGCCGGGCCCGCACAAGGAGCGTGCCATATGCTTTTGGGCGGAGGAGAATAGATAGGATAAGTGGCCGGATGCGCTCATGTACCGGTTTGAAATTGAAATCGCGTACAACGCCGATGATCCTGCCTTTGCGACCCCACATCGTCAGTGTCCGGCCAATCGGATGACTGTAACCCATTTCGCGGGCGGCGGTCTCATTGATGATCCAGGCGCTTGAATCCGTCGGGAAGCTTGCAGAGAAATCGCGCCCTGCTGCGAGAGACAATTTCATTGTCTGTACAAAATCCAACTTCACTTCCGCCTCGGCTGCTTCCATCAGTTTCCCCGGGGGCTTACCCTCCCAGGAGATGTCTGTCGAGTTGTTATCCAGGTAGTCGGGATCGTCGGAAATGAAGCTAATGGATGCAATGCCCGGCGATTTGCCTGCGGCTTCCTTCAAATAATCATAATCCCTGGACAAGTTACCCTCGATCGGGACATATATCAAGTCGTTTTTGTCGTAGCCGATATTTCGCGATTGGATATAATCCACCTGCCTCGAGACTACCAGTGTCCCGATGATGAGCAGAATGGAAAGGGTAAATTGAAATACGACGAGTCCTTTTCGCAGCCAGCCTGTGCCTGAGCGGGGTCGCGTGGCGGAAGGTTTAAGCACGGATAGGGGACGGAAGGAAGAAAGGAACAGGGCCGGGTAGATACCCGCTATAAATGCGGTGACGCAGGTCAGTCCAAGGAGCCCCAGCCAGAACGAAAAGCGGTGGAACGGGAGGGGAATCCGTTTCCCGGTCAGCTCGTTGAAGCCTGGCAGGCAAAGCGTCAATAAAAGGATGGCGATGGTGACCGACACGACGGTGACCAGGAAAGACTCGGTCAT
>DATNBP010000017.1:0-5753 GCA_035572015.1 Puia sp.
TTCCCTGAGCCTGCTCTATAGCTTCCCGCTGAAGGGTTCCCTCACGCTGCTTTCCGGCATTAGCGGCGGAGTCTATGGATCTCAGGCCATGCTACCTGACAGAGCGGCCTTTACCGATTATCAGGTGGATGAGGCTGGCTCCGCATTCCAGTATAAGGTGGAGACCAGCGGATACCAGGAGACGCAGCGTTTTTTTGCCGCAAGCATCCCGCTGCTGCTGCAATACGAAGCCACCCGCCGCGGCATCGGCTGGTATGTCAACGGCGGCGCCAGGGCGATCCTTCCTCTTATGCTCAACGTCCGCCAGTCCGCCCGACAGCTCAGGCTTTCCGGCTATTATCCTGACTACAACCTGACCGTGGCCGATCTGCCGCAACATGGGTTTGGTACGGTCGGCAACTGGAAGAGCAGCAGTACCGTCAAATTGAAACCTGGGGCAGCCCTCAGTGCGGCGGTCGGTCTGAGCTTCCCCCTTCCCGGAGGTACCCGTTTGTATGCAGGTCTGTTTGCCGACTACGGCATCACCTCCTTGTTGACCGGAGGCGATAGCATGGTCTTTGCCACCTACAGCGCGAAGGGCGTCAGCAAGGTGCAAGTGAACAGCGTACTGAAAATGCCCGGCGCCGGCCGGATGGATTTGCTTTCCTATGGCCTGCAGATCAGGCTCGGCTTTGGCCGCGCGCGACCGAAACCCGCCTTGCACCGGCTCGCGCCGCCACCGGCGCCAATGGCGACGGCGGATACTTCCGGCCGGCGTTTGCCTCCGGCCCAGGCGCCGGCAAACCCGGATACCTCGGCGACGATGCAGGCCCATCCCGATACACCCGCAGAAGCAGCCCCCACTCCGCCGCGCGCGCCGGTAGCGGGCGCCGCCGGAACTACGATGACCGATCAGGAAGCCGGCATGATGGAAAAGCCGGTATTGTTCGGAGCCGTCGGTGAAACCTCGCTGTCCGATTTTGCAAAAAATCATTTGGACCAGGTCGCTGCGATCATGTTGCGATTCCCCAGCGTCAGGGTATCCATCACAGGGCATATTTGCAACAGCAGTACCGGAACAGAGAGCGTTAAAATAGGGGAGGCCCGGGCGAAGGCGGTTGCAAATTATCTGCGTGCCAAAGGCGTTCAGAAAACCCGGATGGACGTCAACTTTGCCCGCGAAAGCGATCCGGTGGTACCGAACAACCCCGGCGCCAATTATCAAAAACGGCGGGTCGTTATTATGATTAAGTAGGCTATTTCTTCATCCGTCCCATCATATAGAAAAGCCCGATCTGGAATACGCCGGATTTAGCCTTATTGCGATACAGGAAATAGTCCGTGTTGCTTCCGGATTTTATTAGGCCAGCCAGCCCCAGCTCGTACCTGATATCGATGCCCAGACCCGAATTCGATTCGTATCCCACCCCAAACCCCCAGTCCATTGCTGTCGATTTCAGATCGTTTTTAATGTCGAGCGACCCGCCGTCGACATGGTTTTTTGCGCTGATGAGGAGGCCGAATTGGGGACCGGTCTCGATAAATGCTCCTTTATAGCTGTACTTTACCATCACCGGGATATCGATCATTCCCATCTGTATCTTTCCCGGGTCCCCGTCGTCATCGTATTTGGCCCCCTGTCCGGAATACAGCAGCTCCGGCTGCAGGCTTAGGCTCGCCGGAAGTGGAATTTGGGCTAAGATGCCGGCGTTGAAAGCGGAAAGGGCACTGAAACTGAAGTCTTCGCTTGCGCCCAAATTTGTTTGCAGATGGGCCAGGTTATAGCCCGCCTTGACACCGAACCGGACCTGGGCGGAAAGGGTGCTGCCGACCAGCAGCGCAAGCAAGCCGGGGAGAAACGCCTTTTTCATACGCTAGTTTTTAGTGTTTGGAATTGTCACTAAAGCTACCCGGCAAGCGCAATAAAAACCAGCCCGTTCTAACCAACGGCGGCGTTCGCTTTATTTCCGGCGGGACCCGGCATACAATCCCAACCTGCCCTGCCAACAGACCAGGCAACCCGTTTACTCCGTTTTCAGGCTCACCACCGGGTTTGCCGTCGCCGCCTTCATGGCCTGCCAGCTGATCGTCAATAGCGCGATCGCGATGGTGACCGCCCCGGCCCGGGAAAAACCTGAAAGTTTACTATCTTCATGCCTGACGCTATGCAGCAGCAACCACCATCCCGCATGACCGAACTATCGGAGAGCGAATTCTTTGCGACCATGAACACGCCCATGTCAAATGTAACCGACATCGCGGATGCGGTGGTAAACATCTGGCCCTATGTCCGGCAACTGGTGGAAGTGGAAATCCTGCCTTTGCCGGTTCTGCAAAACTGTCTCGTCGAAGGCGTGTACCGGGACGCAACGAATCAGTACGACCATGTCCTGTTGCCGACCGCCGAAAGCATGGTGGTGATCGGTTTGGTTATCGACAGGTCCGTGCCGGGCATCATCGGATACTATCGTATGGACGTCGGGGACGAATACGGGCCGGGAGAATAGCCCTACTGCCAACCCCCTCCCAACGCCTTGTAGAGGTCGACAATGGCCTGCAGTTGCTGCAGCCTGTCATTGACCCCATCCAGTTGAGCGGCCAGGAGCGACTGTTCCGAGGTGAGCACATCGGTATAATTCGTTGCCGAGCTGTATTTCAGTAATTCCTTCGTATAATCTACTGCCTTTTCAAGCGACCCGATCTGCTCGCGCCGGGTGGCTTGCTTCTCATAGGCCGTTTGATAGGCGAAGAAACTGTTGGACACTTCTGCACCAGCGGTCAGCAAAGTCTTTTGATAGCCGTAGAAGGCCTCTGCCTGCTGCGCCTGGGCTACGTGCAACCTGGTCTTGTTGAGACGCTTATTGAAAATGGGTTGAGTCAATCCACCGACCAGGTTGTAAAAGACAGAATTGAGAAAAAAGTCCTTTATCGTCAGGTTCGAGTAACCACCCTGTGCGGTGATTGTCAACTGCGGATAGAAGTAGGTTTTCGCCACATTTACGCTTTCGAACGCTGCCCGGAACGCGTATTCCGCTTCCTGGACGTCAGGTCTGTTCCTCATCAACAACGAGGACACCCCCGACTGCAGCGCCGCAAACGGCACCTGCTCCGCCAGCGTACCACGCCTGATCTCACCGGGGACCCGCCCAAGCAGAATGCTCAATGCATTTTCTGTTTCACGGATATTTCTTTTCAGGTCCGGCACCAATAATTCCGCCGAGGCCTGGTTAGCCTCGCTTTGGACCACCGCTGCCCCCGTCGCGAGCCCGCTTTCCTTTAGCGCCTTCATCGTCGTGACATCATCTGTCCTGTTTTTCACGGTCTGCTGTGTGATGGTCAGTTGCTCGTCGTAGGAGAGAAGCTGGTAGTAATAGGTGGCAATATCGGCGACCAGTTGCGTTTGCACGACCCTTTTTGCAGCCTCGGTTTGGAGAAAGGTGGCGAGGTAGCTCCGTCTGGAGCTTTTCAACTTTCCCCAGATATCGGCCTCCCAGGTGCTGCTCAGGCCGAGTTGATAAGTGGTTGTGGTCAGCGGGAACGAACCGATATAGGCCGGCGGTATATTCAGTGCGGCGGCCGATTGTTTCGACCGGTTTAGCGTTGCATTGCCGTTCAGATCGGGCAGGAACGCCGCCCCGCTTTGTTGAAAGTTCTCGCGCGCCTCGTTCATCCGTTCCATCGCCACTTTCAGGTCCGGGTTTTCGTGCAACCCTTCGTCGATCAGTCCCTGAAGTACCGTATCCGCAAAGATTGCCCGGTAGGGCAGCGCGGCCATGCCCGCCGTATCGGCTCGCCCGCCGACCGTGTCAGTGATGGCTTGCACGCTATCCTGCCGGTACAACGATCCCGCCACTGCCATCCCCGGCGATTGATATTTCCTGGTTACGCAGGAAGAAAACATCACCGCTCCTGCGAGCGCCACGAACAGTACGGTCATGACGGAACTCACACCGCCTCCTCCGCGGTCCTTGCGTTTCCTGCTCATCCTTTCCTGAACCATTTGGAACATGACAAACAAGGCCGGGATCACGAACACACCAAAAATAGTCCCGATCAGCATTCCGCCCACTGCTCCCGTTCCGATCGACCGGTTCCCCGCGGCGCCTGCGCCACTCGAGACCATTAACGGCATGATCCCGAAAATGAACGCGAAGGAGGTCATCAGGATCGGGCGCAACCGCGCAACCGCTCCATCAATCGCGGCCCGGACGATCGGCTCGCCGGCCCGCCGTCGCGCGAGTGCGAACTCCACGATCAGGATGGCATTCTTGGCCAACAGCCCGATGAGCATGATCAGGGTGATTTGCAGATAGATATTATTTTGGACGCCAAAAAGATTGGCAAAGAGAAAGGCGCCCGAAAGTCCGATCGACAGCGACAGGATCACCGCAAAAGGAAGGATGTAGCTCTCGTACTGCGCGCTGAGCAGGAAATACACGAAGATCAGACACAGGACAAATATTAACATCGTTTGATTGCCGCTCGACATCTCCTCACGCGTGAGCCCGGAGAACTCGTACCCGTATCCGACCGGCAGGCTCTTCTTCGCGACCTCCTGGATCGCCTTGATGGCGTCACCGGAGCTATAGCCCGGCTTGGGAGCGCCATTCACAGCAATGGACGTGAACAAATTGAACCGGTTGATGAATTCCGGCCCATACACCTTTTTGAGCGTGACGAATTCGGTGATCGGCGCCATCACGTTGTTCCCGGTCCGGACAAAAACTTTATCCAGGCTTTGCACATCGCTGCGGTACCCGGCATCCGCCTGGATCATCACCCGGTATTGTTTGCCGAACTCGTTGAAATTGGACGCATACAAACTGCCGTAATATCCCTGCATGGTGCTCAGTACCGTCTCCGGCGTTACGTTTGCCTCCATACACTTCGCCACATTGACCTCCACCTCGAATTGCGGGAAATTGACATTGAAGAAGCTCGTAGCATATTGGATCTCGGGCCGTGCGCTTAAATCGGCGAGAAATTTGTTGGTGACCTCGGAAAAATGCCGGATATCGCCGCCGGTATGGTCCTGGACCTGAAATTCAAATCCGCTCGAATTGCCAAAGCCTTCGAGTGTCGGCGGCGCCATAAAGATCACCCTCGCCCCTTTGATTCCCGCGGTGGCGCCGAACAGCTTGTTGACGACTGCATTGACGGAATGCTCGTCGCCTTTTCGCTGGTCCCAGGACTTCAGGTTCATAAAAAGCGCACCATAGGAGCCTCCGCTGCCGCTCATGATCCCCGACCCCGCAATTTCCACGACAGAATTCATTTCGGGCAACCGCCTGGCAATTTTGACGATCGAATCGGCGAGTACCTGAGTCCGTTCCAGCGACGACGCGGGTGGCAGACTGATATCTGCCATGATAAAGCTTTGGTCTTCGTTAGGTACGAAACCGGAGGGGGTCGCTTTTAACAGGTAGGCGAAAAGCCCGATAAAGCCCAGCACGATCGCCGCCGCAATCCATCGCCGGCGCGAAAGGAACTGGACGGCGCGTTTGTATTTCCTGGTACTGGCGGCGAAACCGGCATTGAACGCCGCATAGAAGCGTTGCAGAAAACTCCTGTTTCGCAACTTGTTCTCGCCATGCGGCCTTAGTAAAAGGGCACACAACGCCGGGCTGAGGGTCAGCGCATTCAGGGCAGAGATCAAAATGGCCACCGCCAACGTCAACCCGAATTGTTTATAGAATACCCCCACCGACCCGGTAATAAAGGTTACCGGGATAAATACCGCCGCCATCACAAGGGTGATGGACACCACGGCGCCG